>CAZQLG010000019.1:4315-5420 GCA_964594105.1 uncultured Desulfococcus sp.
CCATGAATAAACATGAATGATATCAAAGAGAAAAGCTGTTGTGTTAAAGTAAAATGTGAGGAAATATAAGGAACGGAAAAACGCGCCGGGACCAGACCGTATGTGTAAATAAACCGCTCTAAATCAACTCCCTGAGACATTTGAATAAAAAAAACAACGATATTAATGCCAATCAGGGCGGTGTTAACTATCGGATAATTCTTAGATGGAATTGTATTTCGAATCGGGATCATTTAATGTGCAGACGAACAATAAATGTTTATTGTGTATTTGATTCGGATGAAATGCGCATGCTGATATCAACAAAAACGGCACCATGAATAAGCGCTCCAACAGAAACGATATCAACACCGGTTCTTGCCAGACGCTGCAGGTCTGTTTTGCTGACACGGCCGGAAACCTCCACAACAGCCCGCCCGTTTATAACATCAACCGCAGACTTAATTTGATCAAAATCCATATTATCCAGCATAATGACATCAGCACCAGCTTCTATCGCCTGGTTCACTTCATCTAAATCGGATGTTTCAATTTCAATTTTTATCAGGTGGGACACTTGCTCCCGGATATATTTTACCGCATTGCCAATACCGCCAAAGGCTTCAATGTGATTGTCTTTTATCAGAACACCGTCATACAAACCCATTCGATGATTTCGTGCGCCACCAACCCTTACCGCATATTTATCCAGGACACGCCAGCCGGGAACTGTTTTACGGGTATCCACCAACCGGATTTTTTCATCTTTCAGTTCGTCAATATAAGTTCTGACATTGGTTGCAATCCCGGACAATCGCTGAAGAAAATTTAAAGCCGTCCGCTCGCCAGTCAAAAGCGTCTCCATCGTGCCGAAGATTTGGGCAATAACCTCTTTTGCAGCAACAGTATCACCATCTTTGAAATTTGATTTAAAAACCACATCCGGTTCAAATTTTTCAAAAACACGTTTAGCAATTTCAAGCCCGGCGATCACAACAGGTTCTTTGGCAACTATCTCTCCCCTGCCCTTTGCATAAGGATCCGGCAGATGGCTGGTTGTGATATCACCGGATCCGACATCTTCGGCAATGGCAAGATCAATCAGATGTTCCGTATGGCCGGAATG
>CAZQLG010000019.1:5520-19315 GCA_964594105.1 uncultured Desulfococcus sp.
TCAACATATTCCAGATGCAGACCTTTGACTTTATCCACAACCGCTTCCGGGGCTTTATTAACAAATCCCGGGTTATTCAACTTTTTATTTAATTTTTCAACTTCTGTATCAATTTTTGCAATTTCCTTTTCCAGGCGAACAACTTCCTGACCAAAATCAATAATCCCTTCCAAAAAAACAGAAATTAATGTTTCTCCAACAATTGCCGTTGCCGTGCCTTTTGGTTTTTCACCCACAGGTTCAACCTTAAAGCTGTCAAGCCTGGCAAGGTTGATAACAAATTCCTGGTTTTGTTCGAGCAGGCGTCTGGATTTTTCATCCGGTGTCTGAACAAGCACTCCCAAAGGCTGCGACGGGGAAATATTCATCTCACCACGGATATTGCGAATGCCGTTTACCATGGCCATAATTAATTCCATCTCTTCTACCGCATCCGGATCAAACGGAATCGTGGACAAAACCGTTTCATTCGTGGGAAACGTCGCTTTCATTATCGACCCGTCAGTCCCCGGTAAAATATGCCAGATTTCCTCGGTGACAAACGGGGTGATCGGATGAAGGAGAATCAGCGTGTCATGAAGAACGCGCCACAGGACTTTTTTGGATGATTTTTCTTCAAGCTCACCCTTGTTGCCGTAAAGTGCCGGCTTGATAAACTCCAGGTACCAGTCACAGAATTCATGCCACACGAACTGGTATAGCTCATTGGCCGCATCATTGAAACGATAGGTGTCTAATGCATCAGCCAAATTTTTTGATACGGTTTTCAAGCGATCCAGAATCCAACGATCCGGCAGGGAAAGTTCAGTGAAATCGTCTGATGCATAATCATCCTTGATATGCATGAAGGAAAAACGTGCAGCATTCCACAATTTATTAATAAAATTGCGATACCCTTCAATCCGTTTTTCAGACAATTTAATATCTCTTCCCTGGGCAGCAAATGCCGTCAGGGTAAATCGCAGCGAATCAGTACCGTATTGTTCGATAATAGTTAAGGGGTCAATCACATTACCCGTGGATTTGCTCATCTTTTTGCCTTTTTCATCCCGAACCAGGGCATGAATATAGACATCATTAAACGGTACATCATCCATAAAATGAAGCCCCATCATCATCATTCGGGCCACCCAGAAAAAAAGAATATCAAATCCGGTCACCAGAACCGAAGTGGGATAATATGATTTCAACAATTGAGTTTCATCCGGCCATCCCATGGTTGAAAACGGCCAGAGCGCAGAACTGAACCAGGTATCTAAGACATCCGGATCCTGGACAAGATCCGTACTTTGACAAGCAGTGCAATGATCCGGCGGGTCAACAGCAACGATGATTTCATTGCATTGACTACAGGTCCAGACCGGAATCTGGTGCCCCCACCAAATCTGCCGGGAAATACACCAGTCACGGATGTTTTCCAGCCACATATAATAATCGTTTTCCCATTTTTCAGGCACGATTTTTGTCCGCCCGTCTTTGACGGCTGCCAGGGCTTTTTCAGCAAGCGGCTTGGCTTTAACAAACCATTGTTTAGATAGATTCGGCTCAACCACGGTATTGCATCGGTAGCAATGACCAACACTATGATTATGAGATTCCACTTTTACAAGCAACCCCTGGGCTTCAAGGTCTTTGAGCACAGCTTTCCGGCATTCAAACCGGTCAAGTCCTTCATATTTTCCGGCCTCTGCTGTCATTTTACCGTCATCGCCAATAACCTTGATACTCGGAAGATCATGAATACGGCCCACTTCAAAGTCATTGGGGTCATGGGCCGGTGTTATCTTTAACGCACCGGTACCGAATTCCATTTCCACGTACTTATCAAAAATAACCGGAATACTTCTGGTGGTCAGCGGCAGGTCCACCTCTTTGTCGGCCAAATATTCATACCGACTGTCTTCCGGATGAACAGCCACAGCCGTATCACCAAGCATGGTTTCCGGTCGGGTGGTTGCAACTACCGGCCCCTTTTCTCCGCCAACAACAGGATAGTGTATGTGATACAGATTTCCTTCGAGTTCTTCATGCTCAACTTCAAGATCCGCCAGAGCAGTCATACATCGCGGACACCAGTTGATAATATAATTACCCCTATAAATGAGCCCTTCATCATAGAGCTGAACAAAAACCTTTTTAACTGATTCAGACAGGCCGTCATCCATTGTAAAACGCTCACGGTCCCAGTCACAGGATGCGCCGAGTTTTTTTAACTGGTTAATAATGGCACCGCCTTTTTCCTTGCGCCACTCCCAGACTTTTTCAATAAATTTTTCACGTCCCAGTTGATGCCGGTCAATTCCGTTGGCTGTCAGATCTCTTTCAACGACATTCTGGGTGGCAATCCCGGCATGATCGGTTCCGGGCATCCACAACACATTATCACCGCACAATCTTCGGTACCGGCACAAAATATCCTGTAATGTGATATTCAGTGAATGCCCCATATGCAAAACACCGGTTACATTCGGTGGGGGAATAACGATGGAATAAGACTGGTCGGATTCTTCAGGTGCAGCAAACAATCCATTGGTTTCCCAGTATTCATACCATTTTTTTTCAACCTCATGCGGCTCATAGCCCTTGCTCAACGTCGAATCCATTATATCATCCTGTGCATTCTGTTCAATTGGCCATTTTAAATGACCAGTAAAAAATTAAATAAAAAGGGGATTAAAAATTAACCCCCTGTTATTGATCTTGTTGTCTTTCGTCCCTGATAATTATCAGGTGCGGTTCATTTATTTTTTCCGGAAATTCCGAGCAAATAATCCTTTAACAGGCTGATTTCCTCGGATACGGTTTTTTCAATGACTTCTTCCAGTATTCTGTTAATTTTTTCAGCAAACATTTTTCTGATAATCCGTTCCATTGCATCATCTAACTGTCTGGGAGAGATACGAATCTCATCCATTTGAAGCGTTTTTTCATCTTGAAGCGTTTTTTCATCAATCGTCTGAGCCCTGGACTGTTTTTCGGTTTCATCCACCGGCCCCGGGGTATCAATTAAAACCGTCTCTTCGGCGACAGGGGGATCTTCAGTTCCGAAATAATTATCAAGCTCCTGGTTGATATCCTCTTCGAAATTATCGTCTTCCATATCGTTGTCATCTTCCATATCGACCACACCGGGGATATCATCCGGTACAGGGCTTTCAGAACCAGCACTGTCATACATATCATCAGCAGATCCGTCAATACCCGAAAAGGCTTCAGAAAGGTCAATTCTTCTTTCGTCGTCATGAATGACTTCACTGGTCGCACCGGCAAAACCGACAAATGCTTCGCCAATCAGTTCTTCTGTCAGCTCCACGATCGCATCATCCTCAGGGGTGATGCCGATGGCAATATCTGAAAGTTCGATAATTTCCTGGTCATTTCCGGAATGCTCGTTTTCAGCTTCAGTCGGTATTCGCTTTTCACTGCCATGACCGTTTTCATGGTTTTCAGTCATTATATTCCCCCTGGTCCGAGCGCAAATGAATGATTACTGACTTCCAACCAACTCATTCATAATGGATTGAAATAATTGATAAGTTATTTTCCCATACAGTGGTGACACGTCACCACTGTATCGACAAATAACTGTTGCAACGTAGGCCGGGTTTCTTACCCGGCAATTAACGGATAATTTTTGTCGGGAATGGAATCCCGACCGACTATTTGTTCCACCGTCAATAATTAAGTTATTTGGAAGTCAAATTTCGACGGCAAAGTATAAAAGTTCACCAATCACATAAAACTGGCAAGGCGCGCAAATTCTGTGTGATGATTAGTACTTAGCGTACTTTGAAGAAACGAAGAATGCAACGCAACGCAGAATTTGGACTTCCAAATAACTCATTCATAAACATTTAAAATGATGGACAAGTTATTTTATCAAACAGTGGTGATGCGTCACCATGAAAAGCTTTTTACGAAGCCGTCAAATTTTACGACATTAATTACCATATAGGGCCATTTAGTGTCAAGGGAATTACGCTTCTTCAAACCATTGCAATACCTGAAAACATAGGGCTTTTGAATGCTATTTAAAAATTTATCCATTGGGATGATCAATTATAATTTACAAAATCTTCATTTGATATATTATGCTTTAAATTTGACAAACTTGTAAAAACTCAAAAAATCAGATTTAAAATATGACAATGAAACGATTTTTTATTGAGCATTCTGAAATTATTAAGGACTCTCCGGTCATTACCGGCCAGGAGGCCCATCATATCGCAAAGGTTTTCCGGCTAAAACCAAAGGATCATATTCTACTTATTGACGGCTCCGGTATGGAATATGAAGCTGAAATAACCGCTTCATCAAAAGATACAGTAACCGTTTCAATTATCAAAGAATATTCACCCGCTACCGAATCCATTTTGAAAATAACGGTCGGCCAGGGTTATTTAAAAGATAAAAAAATGGATATGCTGATCCGTCACCTGACGGAGATTGGTATTGCCAAATGGTTACCGGTAACCAGTGAATACTCTGTCCCGCAACCTGACAGTCAACGAATAACTTCGAAATCCAAACGATGGGATATGATCGCAAAAGAAGCCGTGAAACAATGCCGGAGAACCCGGGTGCCTGAAATTTTGCCCCCCGTTCTTTTTCACCAGGCGGTTGAAAAAACCAGTGGCGCTGATTTAAAAATTATTTTTTATGAAAACGAAACCGTTTCATTGGCCAAAACAATGAGTGCTTTGAATCAAATTCCATCAAAAATTTTTATCCTTTTCGGCCCTGAAGGTGGTTTTTCCAATAAAGAGATAGCGTTGGCAAAATCTAATGGATTTATTATTGCTTCTTTGGGTCCCAGAATTTTGCGTGCGGAAACCGCATCTATTGCAGCCTGCACATTAATTCAGCATCTATTTGGTGATATGTGTTAAAAAACCCTTGACAGGTCTACCTGTTTTTCATAATACAACAAATACTTTTCATGCCGAGGTAGCTCAGTCGGTAGAGCAGGTGACTGAAAATCCCCGTGTCGGCAGTTCGATTCTGTCCCTCGGCACCATACAAAAAAAGCCCTTGAATTCATTATGGATTTAAAGGGCTTTTTTTGTTGAGAGTAATCGGTGTCACGTCTTGAATTGTGAATTATATTGACGCGTCAAAAAAAAATGAATTAAGAAAAAGTCATGAGCAGATCATGGAGAATAGAATTTGATGGTGCACTATATCATGTGTTGTCCCAGGGGAATGAACAGCAGAATATCTTTTCAGATGATGCGGACCGGGAGTTATTCTTCATCCGTCAGCAGAAATATTTCGTCTTTCAGGGCAAGATTGATAAAAGAGAATGCCTTGGAAAAATTGTACAATAAGATTAAATCACAAATCAAGATGTGACACCAAATTTCCAGATTGGAAATATTCTGCATTTAATGATCGTTATTGGCGGGTTAGCGCTCTTTTTTACGATAATGTATTGGTTATTTTAGAAGACATCATCTTTTAATAATCAGTGCGGGCCGCTCGCCAATCGGCTTGATACGACTTCGTTTTCCGTTTCATCACGCCCTTGTGCGTGGCCGGATCGTATCCGAGGGTTCTTGCCTTACATGCAGTCACTTCATGCTGCCGCACTGATATTATTTCACATTTCATAAGTTAATCCGAGAGATGAATCTTTCACCACCTGATTCAATATATTTCCCATGACGACTCTACACGGTGCGTATCCATTGTAGCGGACGGGTGGCTCTCGGATTTTTTTGATACACTGTCTAATTTATTAAATATTAATTTAATAAGTTAACTTCATCTATGTTCCACATTCCATTTTTTTATCTCAGCATAAATATCGCTGATGATTCCATGGTCTGCAAAACTGTAATAACGGTTATCCTCCATATTAATTATCAAGTGTTCATGTACTTGAATACCCATCACATCAGCAGCCCAGATAATCTTTTTGGTAATATGAATATCCGGTACTGATGGTGTCAGTTCATTACTTGGATGATTGTGACACAATATTATTGCTGATGCGTTTGCCAAAATAATCGGTTTTAAAACCTCTCTTGGGCAAACTGTAGCAGATGTCAGGCTTCCAGTTGATACGATATTCAAACCTATAATCTGATTCTTGGCATTTAACATGATAATACAGAACTGTTCTCGGTCTGGCTGACCTTTGGTTTCAATCAGTTGCTGGATGATATGCTGCGCCTGGGCTGAATTACTCAAGGAAGTGGGTTCAAATATGACATCCTGATCCTTGATTAACGATACCCGGTACACTGAAATGAAATCTTTATGTTTCATTTTGTTATCGGTTTCAGTTCGTGTTTCCGGTTTACTCTTCTGAGGATTCTTTTGCATGAGGGCTCCTTTCTGAATTTTAGAAATAACCAATAGTTTTTATAGAATTATTTCTATCTACGAAGGGAGAATGTTAAATCAGGATTTGATTGGTTGATGGTGGCGGTTATGCTGGAAATGTTGCATCTATCAGAAAAGTCTTATCACAGAAACGATAACCTGTATAAGTTTCTAACATTATTTGCAGTTAAAAAAAGCCCCTCCGCTATGGAGGGGCTGATCAGTTATATTTTTTTCAATAATGAAGTGAAAGAAAGTTTATTCTCGAATCAAAGGTTGGAAACGACCTGACATTTTTCGCTATGATCACAATTTTTGGATATTTTCTTCACCCCAAGATGTTGTGTAATCTCCAAATTTAATAAACTGACAGCGGTGTCTAAAGTTATCAATAGTGCGCCCCTCAGAAACATTTTGCAATACTGTCGTTTTCACATCCGCCAATAGCTGTCCTTCAAAAACATCCGGTGAATTTGCAGGGAAAACCTTACAACATTTTAAGAAAAATCTGACATGAAAATGGATTGCCATTTTTGATAGTATCTGCCTAAATTATTGTATCAATAATACGGATCAGCAATACACAATCAAGAGGAGGGGAGATATGCAATTAAAAAGCATCGTTTTAACAATGGCGTTAATAGCCTTAATGGCTCTAACGGCAAGGATTGCTCATGCAGTAACCCCTCAAGTGGCCGCCGGAGGTTTTCATACAGTGGGTCTCAAAACCGACGGTACTGTGGTAGCTATCGGGCATAATGACAATGGCCAATGCGATGTATCTTCCTGGAGTGACATTATCCAGGTGGCGGCAGGATGTGAGCATACCGTGGGTCTTAAAACCAATGGCACGGTGGTGGCCGCCGGTTACAATAACTGGGGCCAATGCAATGTGAGTGCCTGGACGGATATTGCGCAGGTGGCAGCAGGAAGCGAGCATACAGTGGGCTTGAAGACCGATGGCACGGTGGTGGCTGTTGGGTATAATAATTATAGTCAATGCGATGTATCCTCCTGGAGTGACATTATCCAGGTGGCCGCCGGAGGTTTAAATACAGTGGGCCTCAAAACCGATGGCACGGTGGTGGCCATTGGGGATAATAGTTATAGTCAATGCGATGTGTCCTCTTGGAGCAACATTATCCAGGTGGCGGCAGAAACCGATCGTACAGTGGGCGTGAAGACCGATGGCACGGTGGTGGCCGTTGGGTATAATAGTCATAGTCAATGCGATGTATCCTCCTGGAGTGACATTATCCAGGTGGCCGCCGGAGGTTTTCATACAGTGGGTCTCAAAACCGACGGTACCGTGGTAGCTGTCGGTTGGGATTTAGGCCAGTGCGATGTATCTTCCTGGAGTGGCATTACCCAGGTGGTAGCAGGAAGTTTATTTACCATGGGCCTCAAAACCGATGGCACAGTGGTGGCCATTGGGGACGATAGTTATAGTCAATGTGACGTGTTTTTCTGGAGTAGCATTGCGCAGGTGGCAGCAGGAGGTGAGCATACAGTGGGCGTGAAGACCGATGGCACGGTGGTCGCTGTCGGGGATAATTACGATGGCCGGTGCGATGTATCTTCCTGGAATGACATTATCCAGGTGGCGGCAGGAAGCAAATACACCGTGGGCCTTAAAACCGATGGTACGGTGATGGCTGTCGGAAACAATTCTAGTGGTCAATGCAATGTGTCCTCTTGGCTTGGCATTACCCAGTTGGTCGCCGGAGGTTTTCATACAGTGGGCTTGAAAACCGATGGCACAGTCGTGGCCGTCGGGCGTAATGGCGATGGCCAGTGCGAAGTTTTTTCTTGGTACAGTATTATCCAAGTGGCCGCCGGAGCCGGAGGTGAGCATACCGTGGGTCTTAAAACCGATGGTACGGTGGTGGCCGTCGGGCGTATAGATCGTGGTCAATGCGATGTGTCCTCCTGGAATGACATTATCCAGGTGGCCGCCGGAGCTATGCATACAGTGGGCCTGAAAACCGATGGCACGGTACTGGCTGTTGGGTCTAACGCCGCTGGCCAGTGCGATGTGTCCTCCTGGAGTGACATTATCCAGGTGGCCGCCGGAGACGGTCATACCGTGGGCCTCAAAACCGATGGCACGGTAATGGCCGTCGGAAACAATTATAATGGTCAATGCAATGTGTCCTCCTGGCTTGGCATTAAACAGGTGGCCGCCGGAGGCGATCATACCGTGGGCGTGAAAAACGACCGCATGTTGATGGCCGCGGGTTATAATTATGGCCAATGCAGCATTTACGATTGGGTTCTTGCCATTGGCTGTGACGAAGATATAGACGGTGACGGTATTTTGAATGATGTAGATAGCTGCCCAACAACATATAATTCGCATCAGGTTGATACAGATGATGATGGTGTCGGAGATGCTTGCGATAATTGCCCTGCTGACCCGAATAAAACTGAACCTGGTGTCTGTGGTTGTGGTGTAAGTGATGTTGACTCAGATGACGATGGTACACTGGATTGTAATGATAACTGCCCCAATGATCAGAATAAAACAGAACCGAGCGTTTGCGGCTGTGGGGTAAGTGATGTTGATACTGATAATGACGGTTTCGCTGACTGTAATGACCAATGCCCGAATGATGGGAATAAAATCGCTCCCGGTGTTTGCGGTTGCGGTGTGAGTGATGTTGATTCTGATCAGGACAATACGCCGGATTGTAATGACGACTGTCCGAACGATCCAGCCAAAACCAGCCCGGGTGTTTGCGATTGTGGTACTCCGGATACAGACTCAGATGGAGACGGTACACCGGATTGCAATGATGAATGCTCGGCTGATCCTGATAAAACAGTACCGGGTGTCTGCGGATGTGGAGTAGCTGATACTGATTCTGATGAAGATGGTACTCCCGATTGTAATGACAATTGCCCCACTGACCCGGATAAGACCGCGCCTGGTGTTTGTGGATGTGGCGTGAGTGACGTTGACTCAGATAACGATGGTGTAATGACTTGTAAGGATAACTGTCCGGATTATTTCAACCCGGATCAGAGGGATACTGATAGTGATGGCATCGGCGATGTTTGCGACGATATCTCCAATATCCCAGGGGATATAAACAATGACATGATGGTTGATTTGAAGGACCTTGTAATCTCATTAAAAATTTGCGCAGGAATAGCAAGCGATAACCCAGTCAATCCAGCGGCAGATGTCGACGGAGATGATAAAATAGGAGTTCCTGAAGTTATTTTTATTTTTGAAAAAATGACTAGTATAGAGCCAAATTGATATATCGATAGATGGCCGATGATTTTTCTATAAGTCATTGGCCATCCCATAGCAGTGTGCAGTGCCTTTCCAAAATTTAGGTATGTAGAAACAACTGCAGTTGAAGCAACTGAGAAGAATTTTAATGATCTAAAATTGAATTTAAATGTTACTGAAATAAAAAGAGCAAATTTAAATGAAGATAAAAAGATAGATGATGATACAAGGTGGATGCCACCCGGAATGAAGGCATAGCTTTTTTGAGATCAGTTATATATTAATTTTATGATTAGGTTTTATTATGAATATTAAGATTTATTGCCCTTATTGTTTACAGATTGAAAAAAAGCTTTCAGTCAATAAAGAAGTAATTTTGGAAATTGAAAATGATGGATTTTATAAAACCCAATGTAAGTTCGGACACGTTTTTGGTTGTTTAATAATTAATAGGCCGTTTGAGTTGCTATTTGATTTTGGCATTAAATCATTCTGCGATGGTTACTATCGAGAGGCAACGTTCAATATAGCATCATCATTAGAAAGGTATTATGAATACTATTTAAAGATTATTGCATTGAAAATAGGTGTAAGCGAAGAATTGTTTCTTAACCCTACAACGTTATTTAAGTCGTATTTAACAATTCTCTAATTTTTCGCTTGCGATGTGATAAGTATGCCCGGTGATTTCGGCTATTGATCCAGCGAATCGTTTCAATCACATCGAAAACGTCCCTTGGCCGCAAGGGTAATACCACTTCAATCAGGCCTCTAATCTGAGACAAAGTAATAGACGGTGCTTTTTTTTTCCAACCTGATCTTCAGGTGCCAGAGAAAAAAATGTGCCAACATACAAACAAGTATATGATGGTGCCATCCTGGAAATTTTCGCACCTCATAATGATCCATGCCCAATTCTGTTTTCGTCTCCTCAAAACACTGTTCAATGGCCCAGCGCAACCCACTGAGCCATACAAATTTTTTCAATCGGGTACTGATAGGGGCGTTTGAAATGTAATCGGTGTCACGTCTTGAATTGTGAATTATATTGACGCGTCAAAAAAAAATGAATTAATAAAAAGTCATGAGCAGATCATGGAGAATAGAATTTGATTGTGCACTATATCATGTGTTATCCTAGGGGAATGAGCAGCAGAATATCTTTGCAGATGATGCGGACCGGGGGTTATTCTTCATCCGTCAGCAGAAATATTTCGTCTTTCAGGGCAAGATTGATAAAAGAGAATGCCTTGGAAAAATTGTACAATAAGATTAAATCACAAATCAAGATGTGACACCAAATTTTCGCTCACAGGCTACCCCCGTTGCTTGTGTCCGGATACATATCATAACAAAACCAATGGAACTTTCACCATCTCGACATTTCATAGATTACCATAAAAAATAGCTATTTGTCTCCCCCTAAATACAGATAATCGTAAGCCAGCGAATCAAACCACCTGCCCAGGCCCTTTTTCAGCAGGCTTTACACAACACATAACTATTTGTTATTTTGCTCTTTAATTCTAATTTTGATGCTATGCATAAATACTGTAATCTGGTAATAATATAACCTAAGTTGAGCGATTGTTGAGGTTGCCCCAAGCTAAAACGACTACAAGAAAAATGCGTTGCCGCTATAGTTGTTTATGCTGTTGCGCATTTGACGCAGTAGATGCGGTAAGATCGGCAATCCCGTAGGGTTTAAAATTTTGAAACTTAAGACAGATCAACATCCTTAAATAAATATTAAAACAATTTTTTCAAAATTTAAAACGCTCAATTTAGGTATAAGATTCTTTTTCCCTGATATCAGAAAAATGACTTTCGTAAAAAAAATTATTATGTTTTAATTTGTTCATAAAAAACAATCATGTACAATTAGCATTCACTATCCAAACGATTTCAAAATATTATGAGACATTATTTTCTGATTTTAATTTGTATTCTGCTTTCATGGCAATCTGCCCATGCTCAGCAAAGATCTGTCTATACGATAGGAGTACTTTCCGACATATATTCTCCGGATATGGAATCCTTGAGACAGCAGTTAAAAGACACGATCATTGCTGTCGTGGGACAGACAGCTGCCATCCGATTTGATGAACGGTTTATTCTTTCCGGTCCCCCGGAGTTGAAAAAAATTGAAGACAACTACAACGCTTATCTGCAAAACCCGGATATCGACATCATACTGGCGTTCGGCCCTGTTAATAACTACCTCCTGATGCAGAAAAAAGAATTTCCAAAGCCCGTGGTTCTCTTTGGAACGATCAACCAGGACTTTATCGATCTGCCGGAAAACCAGGCCGTTTCAGGGGTTAACAACCTGACTTACCTGATTACACCGGAATCCATCATTGATGACTTAAATACCTTTGCCGGTATATATCCATATAAAAATATTGGTATTATTGTAGATGAATTTATCGTTGACCATTTTCCGGCAAAGGCGGTGCTGGATCAGGTATTTGTCAATACGGCGGCTACCTATACCCTGATCCCCGTCAATGCTTTAAAAACCTTTCCGTTGGAACAGCTGGAAAATGTGGATGCTGTTTACCTGAGCAGCGGATTGTATTTTAATTCACTGGAGTTAAAAAAACTGGTTGCTGCCATTAATTCCAGAAAAATTATATCCTTTTCCGCGATGGGAAAACATTCTGTCGACAGCGGCGTTTTGCTGACCCATAGTTCAAGCTATCAGATCGATCGTTTTTTCCGGCGCATCGCTCTGACCATTGAAGATATTGTGACGGGTAAAAATGCCAAAGACATTCCCATCCTGATCGATGCAACAAAAAAACTGACGTTTAATGTGGAAACTGCCCAACAGATTGATTTCCCGATTCGATACAGTCAGCTGTTAAGCATGGAGATTGTGGGTGACATTAGTAATTTCCCATCTGATAGGCGATATTCTCTGCCTGAAATTATTAAACAGGTATTAAAAAAGAATTTTACGCTACAGGCAGAAGGGAAAAATGTGGCCCTGGCCCGCAAAGACCTGCAAATAGCGAAAAGCAATTATCTTCCTAATTTGAGCGCATCCGGGCAGGCAGCCTATATTGACCCTGAATTTGCAGAACTGTATAGCGGGTCTTATCCGGAATTTTCAACCAGCGGCGATATTACACTGGAACAATTACTTTTTTCTGAGGAGTCGAGTGCCAATATTACCATTCAGGAAATGCTGCACCAGGCTACAAAACAGGATTTTACTGCTGCGGAATTAGACACTGTTTTAGAAGGATGCATTGCATACTTTAACGTCCTGATTGCAAAAACCAATTTTTCGATTGCAGATGAAAACCTGAGACTGACACGAAATAATTTTGAAATTGCCAAACAAAACTATTCCGCCGGCCAGAGTGGAAAAGCCGATGTGCTGCGATGGAAAAGTGAACTGGCGCAAGCCACACAGAACCTGGTTTCAGCCAGAGTAACCCTGCAGCAATCCTTTTCTGCCTTAAATGAAATTTTAAGCAATCCCATTGATTTTAAGATTGACGTGGAAGAGGCCAGCCTGGCTGAAGGTGTTTTTGAAACTTATAATTACCAGAATATTTTTGAAGTCATCGATAACCCCTTCCTGCAAAAAAAGTTCATCAAATTTCTGGTGGCTGAAGCAAAAACCAACACACCTGAACTTAAGGCACTCGATTATAATATCCGGGCAGCAGAACGAACCAGCGCTTTATATTTAAGAAGCCGGTTTCTTCCCACCATTGCCCTGTCAGGACAATATAATTATACCTTTTCCCGCGAAGGAAAAGGCTCCCATTATCCGACAGGATCGACACCACCGGATGGCTATTACAATGCGGGCTTAAGCATTTCCCTGCCGATATTTCAACGCAACCAGTTAAACCTTAACCGGCGTAAATCAATGATTCAGGAACAGCAGCTGACTCTTCAAAAAGAAAGCGTGGAACTGGCCCTTGACAGAAATATCTATGACATCATTTCTTCTCTGGCAAACCAGATTTCAAATATTCAGATTTCCAAAATATCGGCAGAAGCTGCCAAAGAAAGCCTGGAGCTTACCCAGATCTCCTATTCCAGCGGCGCTGTTTCCATCACTTCATTAATTGACGCACAGCAGGCATATATCCAGGCCCAGCAGCGGCAGACCAACGCCACCTATAATTATCTGATCAATGTCTTTCAACTGGAAAGAATCATCGGTTATTTTTTCATGTTTCACAGTGAAGCGGAAAATCATCT
>CAZQLG010000020.1:0-18752 GCA_964594105.1 uncultured Desulfococcus sp.
ATCATCACTCAGGATTTGCGCGCCTTAAACTTGGAACTTTTTTCTTTGCCAAAAGAGTCTGAAATTTTAATAGTTTGTCATATAAAATTAGGAGAATATAAAGATGGCTAGCTGGAAATGTGCAGTTTGCGGGTATTCGTTTGAAGCGGAAGCCCCTCCGGAAGAGTGTCCTTCGTGTAAGCAAAAATGTGAATTTTTAGATAATACCTGTTATACGCCGGATTGTTCAGATAAGGGCGTTGATGATAGAATCGGTTCTAAATAATTAAGGAGGCGTATCATGACAACACCGCAGCATTGCCCCGGCTTTGAGCAGTTCAAAAATCTCAAATCTTTTAGTTGTAAATGCCCGAATTGTGGTGAGGTAAAAGAGATCTTTTCCGATGAATTTGATAAAAAACATTCATGCGCCAAATGTGGACAAAAGATCGATTTTACCCAGTGCACGCTGGAAGGCAGCGCCTAAAATTATAAATTTTAGTTTTGACTGATTCATACCGTCTGAAAAGGATAGCCATATGGATGTAGTGCTCCTTTCGCGGTTGCAGTTTGCCGCAGCCACTATGTTTCATTTTCTGTTTGTTCCCTTGACGTTAGGTCTTTCTGTCCTGGTTGCATACATGGAAACCCAATATGTCCGTACCGGTGACGAGACATATT
Source organism: uncultured Desulfococcus sp. (assembly GCA_964594105.1). Taxonomy (GTDB): domain Bacteria; phylum Desulfobacterota; class Desulfobacteria; order Desulfobacterales; family Desulfosalsimonadaceae; genus SURF-3. The sequence goes on from CAZQLG010000020.1 coordinate 661, forward strand.
TGGCGATGACGAAATTCTGGGGGAAATTGTTTTTAATCAATTTTGCTGTGGGCGTGGTCACGGGTATTACACTGGAGTTTCAATTCGGGACCAACTGGTCAAGATATTCCGCCTATGTCGGCGATATTTTCGGGTCGCTTCTCGCAATTGAAGCCACCACGTCATTCTTTCTTGAGTCCACATTGCTGGGTGTCTGGATTTTCGGGTGGAAAAAATTGTCAAAAAAAGCCCATGCTGCAGTGATGTGGCTGGTAGCCCTGGCTGGCACCCTGTCATCAATCTGGATTCTGATGGCCAATGGCTGGATGCAGCATCCGGTCGGTTATGTAATTCGAAACGGCCGGGCGGAACTGGATGATTTTTTCGCTATTATTACCAATAAGTTTGGTGTTCTTGAGTTTTTCCATACAGTCAGCAGTGCATATGTGCTTAGCGCTTTTTTCGTCATGGGCATCAGTGCATATCACCTTCTTAAAAAACAGCATATCGAATTTTTTACCCGGTCTTTCAGAATCGCGTTGGTCTTCGGTCTTGCCAGTTCACTGTTTGTTGCAATTTCCGGAGATTTTCACGGGGTTCATGTCAGTGAAGTTCAGCCTGCAAAACTGGCAGCAATGGAAGCCCACTGGGAAACCACCACACGGGCACCAATTCATATGTTTGCCATTCCGGATGAAGAAAATGAAAAGAACATTATTGAAATCGGTTCAATCCCCGGAATGCTGAGTTTGCTTGGATTCCATGATATTAATGCCGAGGTAACAGGGCTCGGAGATATTCCTAAAGATGAAAGACCGCCGGTACTGCTGACTTTTCTTTCATTCAGGGCCATGGTTGGACTGGGTACGCTGTTTATTCTGCTGACTCTTTACGGCTGGTTTAAACGCAACCGTCTTCTTGAAAGCACGAATTATCTCAAAATTATGCTTTTTGCCATTCCCTTACCGTATCTTGCGATAGAATTTGGATGGATGCTGGCGGAAGTCGGGCGTCAGCCATGGATTGTATACGGCTTGATGAAAACATCGGATGCGGCTTCGCCGATTGCAGTGTCCCAGGTCTTGTTTTCTCTGATTGGATTTGTGGTTGTTTATAGCTTGCTGGGCGCCATCGGGTTTTATCTGATCATTATTAATGCCAAAAAAGGGCCGGTTTTAGAAGAACTTTAATAACGATAGAAGTATAAACAGGGGATAATAATGGAATCGGCTTTACTACAATCCATATGGTTTTTCCTTTGGGGATTATTATGGGCAGTATTTTTTATGACAGATGGTTTTGATCTGGGAGTGGGAACGTTGCTGCCGTTCTTGGGAAAGAGCGACACGGATAAGCGCATGATGATTAATTCCATCGGTCCGTTGTGGGACGGCAATGAAGTCTGGTTGATCACCGCAGGTGGTGTGACCTTTGCTGCTTTTCCCGCCGTTTATGCATTTATGTTTTCATCGTTGTATACACCGCTGCTGCTGATCTTATTTGCATTGATCATCCGGGGCGTGTCATTTGAATTTCGTGGGAAAATTGAGTCTGAGGCATGGAAAAAACTGTGGGATACTTGTATTTTTGTCAGCAGTGCTGCACCCGCCATTTTGTTTGGTGTTGCGTTTGCCAATATATTTCAAGGCCTCCCTTTTGATCAGAACGGCTATCATGGTGATCTGATCTATTTATTGAATCCATACGGTCTATTGGGTGGGGCACTTTTTCTGATGCTCTTTCTGGTACATGGTGCATTGTGGCTCACCATTCGGACGCCCGGTCAGCTCCAAATACGGGCGGATTCAGCTGTAAATAAGCTGTGGTTTGTTCTAACCGCAGTTGCTGTATTGTTTTTAGGGGCAACATATGTCTACACCCCGATTTATAATAATTATCTGGCTCAGCCGCTGCTCTTTGTTGTGCCGTTAATCACTGTCATGGCCTTGTTTGGCATCAAATTTCTGGTAATGAAACAACAATACGGGAAAGCATGGATCAGTTCGGCGATAACAATCGTGAGTGCGACTTTTTTTTGTATTATTGGCCTGTATCCGAACCTTTTTCCGTCGAATGTTGATTCAATATATTCGCTGACCGCGCATAACTCTTCTGCCAGTCCGCTGGCCTTAAAAATTATGCTGGTCGTTGTGTTAATATTTATCCCGATTGTCATCGCTTACCAGATCTGGGCATACATGATGTTTTCTGATCAGCTTTCAGCAGAAGATCTGGCAGAGGAAGAAGCTTACTAAATGATCGTTCGGATAATAAAGAAAAGAGGTTGCTTGATGAAAAAAACAGTTTTTCTTGTGACATTAATTTTTGTAATCGGTTTGGCTGTATATGTATCGGCTCAGGGTAAGGGGTCAGAAACGGTCATCTTTGAAAAAGGCAGGATGCCGGCAGTCACTTTTCCCCATCACATGCATCAGCAGGAATTAAATAATGACTGCACCGCCTGCCATGATTTGTTTCCCATGAAGGATGGTATTATTAAGGAAATGATCACGCAGGAAAAGCTTAAGAAACAGCAGGTGATGAATTCAAAATGTGTCAAGTGTCATAAAGATCGTAAGAAAGCGGGCCTTGCGGCCGGGCCGACGAAGTGTACGGCATGTCATGTGAGGTCTAAATAGTGTAGATGAAAATCGCTAATTTTCTCAATTTCCGGCGTAAGTTTTGGGTTGGAAGAAAATTTTAATCCTCAAAATACTGCATGTATGTCTGTGGTTAAAATTTTCATCCGCGTTGAAATTGAAAAAATTATCTGATTTTCAGTCAGATGTGCGATAATGATAGAAATTTTTTTAAACGATAGTTTGTTAAACTTATTTATTTAAATTGAATGGAGGTAACAATGGAAAAGTATGTATGTGATATTTGTGGTTATGTATATGATCCTGAAGCAGGCGATCCTGACAACGATGTAAATCCGGGCACATCATTTGCTGATCTGCCGGAAAACTGGGTTTGTCCGGTGTGTGGTGCGGAAAAAGGTGATTTTTCTAAAGAAGATTAAAGGCGTCGTTAAAAGCCCCATCTGCTGCGTTGTAGCTGTTTTTCAGGCTTTCAATATACGACCTGTATAATTTCAATCCTGAAAAACCACTACGCCTTGCCAAATTTTAGGGGATTGGTGGAACTTTTTACTTAGCCATCCGGCTACTCGAAATTATTAATAACTAATATAGTATTAAAAATTAGGAGATAATTAAGATGAAGAAAGTGTTAATTGCTTTTGCAAGCAGGACGGGAAATACTAAAAAGATGGCGGAATATATTGCTGAAGGAATTCGTTTTTCCAGCAATGAGGCAACCATTAGTAAAATTTCAGATTTAAAAGAGACTAAAGACATTGCCGGATTTGATGGGTATGTGCTGGGGTGTCCCACCTATCACAGGGATATGACCGGCGGCATGAAAACCTTTCTTTTTATGGCCGAAAAAGCGAATCTGCTTGGAAAGATGGGGGGTGCATTCGGGCCGTATACACATAGCGGCGAATCCGCACCAATGCTTTTTGACACCATGAATTATGTTTTTAAAATGGATATGGTGGATTTGGGAGCGTTGAGCATAAAGGATGCCGTCCTTGAAACTGATGAAGGATTAAAGGCATGTCAGGATTATGGAAAGGCAGTTGGCCAGAAATTTAAATAGTTTTTTTAACAGGCATACTTTCAATTGACTTTGGAAAAGGTCTATTCAGTTTTGTGCGGGGTTTACCCCTGCCACGACGGCATTAATTATAAAATCGCGTATGGAAGGACTTTATGCCCTTCTGTCGTATTAATCGATTTATTGGTTATTAGTGTACCCGTTCACGGGGGGTGCAACTGATTGATGTACTTCCAACCGATGAACAGTAAGCATTCACAGGGTGTTGCAGATGTGAGGCGCCGAGTGCATCGCCGTCTTTTTGTTTTTTAAATGCCTGGCAACAAAGCAGATGCGGTGTCCTGTGGATGTTTACAAAAATAAATTCATGCGATACATCGTTAGCGCAAAACCCGAATTATTTACAGTAACAAATTTTGCTGCCATTTTTTATGTTTGTGTAAAAAATGAAGTTTTGAAAAATAGTTAAGATGGAGAATATAAAATGAAACCGGTTGAAATTGCAAAAGGAATTTATAGTGTTGGCGCGATTGACTGGAATATTAGAGATTTCCATGGATATTCAACGGAGCGGGGGTCAAGTTACAACTCATTTTTGATCGTTGATGAAAAAGTTATTCTGATTGATACCGTGAAAAAAGGGTATGAGGACCATCTGATAGATCATATTTCACAGATTATTGATCCTAAAAAGATTGATATTGTCATCAGTAACCATACAGAGATGGACCATACTGGCGGTTTGCCGCGGATTATGCACACGATCGGCGAGCAAAAACCAATCTATTGTTCGAAAATGGGACTGAAAAATTTGTCTCAGCATTTTAAGCAGCAATGGAATTATCACGCAGTTGAAAATGGTGAAGAATTAAATATTGGCAGCAGGACCCTCACGTTTATTGAAACGCGCATGCTTCATTGGCCGGACAGTATGTTCACATATGTGAAGGAAGACCAGATCCTTTTTTCAAGTGATGCGTTTGGCCAGCATTATGCCGGTTATGAAATGTTTGATGATGTGGTGGGGCACACGATTATGAGCCATGCCAAAAAATATTTTGCGAATATTCTGATGTTGTATGCGCCCAAAATTCTCAAACTCATCGAACATGTTTCCGAAATCGGGCTTAAAATTAAAATGATTTGTCCGGATCACGGGATTATATGGCGACAGGACCCGGGGAAAATTATTGACGCCTATGTTCAATGGAGCAATCAAATTGCCGGAAAAAAGGCTATTGTTGTCTATGACACCATGTGGCATAGCACGGAAAGGATGGCCGAAGCCATCGCCGATGGTATCACTCAAGAAGGTGTTTTGGCAAGACTCATCCATATCCGAAGTTCCCATCGAAGTGATATTATGACTGAAGCCTTAGACGCCAAAGCCATTGTGGTGGGTTCCCCGACACTCAATAACGGTATGTTTCCAACTGTCAGTGATACATTGACATATATGAAAGGATTAAAACCCAAAAACAAAATTGGCGCAGCGTTTGGTTCATATGGATGGAGCGGTGAGTCCATCAAGCTGGTCCGGGCAGAACTGGAAGCCATGAAATTTAAAATTATTGAGCCGAATATGAAAATTTTATATGTGCCGGATACCGAAGGGATTGAATCCTGCATTGCCTTTGGCAGACAAATTGGCCAGGCGGTCAATAACGGATAGAAGAGAATGAAATCACCTGTGGTTGAACTCAGTGATTGCATCTTGTGTGGTGTCTGCGAGGAAGTCAGCCCATCTGTATTCCATGTCAGTGACCTGGGATATGTTCAGGTCGCCGAGCTTTCCGAATATCCTGAAGAAGAAGTCAATGATGCCATTAGAAATTGTCCGGCAGATTGTATTTTTTGGGAATGAAGTAAGGGTCAGGTCTTCATTATTGACAAAATGAGCAGTATGTGCTATTTTTGTTTTAATTATGACCACAAGGAGACAGTCAATGGCCCGCCCGTTACGAATTATTTATTCCGGCGCCTTTTACCATGTCACATCCAGAGGCAATGAACGCAAAAATATATTTAAAAGTAAAAAAGACCGTGAGCGATTTTTAGAATATTTGGCGTCAGCCACTTTTCGTTACGATGCAGTTATTCATACATATTGCTTGATGGATAATCATTATCATTTGCTTCTTGAGACACCCTCCGCAAACCTTTCACAAATTATGCGTCACATAAACGGTGCTTACACGACATATTTTAATATCAAACATAAACGAGCAGGGCACCTTTTCCAGGGTAGATTTAAAGCGATTTTGGTCGATAAGGATGCATATGCCAAAGAACTTTCTCGTTACATTCATTTAAACCCGGTACGGGCAGAAATTGTAGCTACCCCTGAGAACTATGAATGGTCCAGTTATCAATATTATATTGGTTTAAAAAAAAGTCCGGACTGGCTAAAAAAGGATTTTATTTTAGGCTATTTTGGTTGTAAAACTAAAGAAGCGAACAGCGAATATAAAAAATTTGTAAGGCGTTTATTAAAAAAAGAATATGAGAGCCCTCTTGAACAAGCTGTCGGGTCTGCCTTGTTGGGCGGTCATGAATTTATTGATTTTATAAAAAATAACTATTTATTTGATAAAAAGAAAATCAAGGATATTCCTGAATTAAAAAATTTTTCCAGGAAACCCGAACTTGACGAAATATTTAATACAATTGATATTGTACTAAATATGGACCCACCGCTTGCTCGAAATGTGAAAATGTATTTTGCCCGTCATTATTCGGGTAAGCCGCTCAAGGATATTGCCAAATATTTTAATATCGGGGATTCAGGTGTATCCCAGGCATCAAGACGGATTTCAATGAAGATTCGTGAAGATAGAAAACTTAAAAAAAAAATCGAACAGATTGAAATGAAGCTCAGTTTGTCAAGAATGAAGAGCTGACCCCTTTGCTTATGCCCTTTAAAAGTCTAAAATTCAAAATTGCCGGCAACCTTGCGGTTATTATCTTGTTGAGCGTGTTATTCTCTGATTTTGTGATCATTAATATCATCCAGAAACGTTTGATTCATGAGCGTGTATCTCAGGGACGGCAGCTTCTCTCTTTATTTCCTGATGCATTATACGATCATTTAAATACAGACACCGAGTTTTTTGAAGGAAGAATTGTGCATGGGATTATTGATTCATCCATTATTTATTTAGATATCCGTTTAAATAATGGCATGCATTATCATTATGGGGATGCCAATACTGATCTGAAGAAAAAAATTCATAAAATAGCTAATCAAACAATCAAAATGGGGATTCAAGGGACTGAATTTTTTGGTGACACATTTGGTGTTTTCTGGCACCAGAGAAAATATGTGCTGATATCCGAACCGATTGTCGGGGGTGACAGTGAAACATCGGGTGCCAAAATGATGGTTATTCAGCTTGATTCAATTTACCAGACATTGCGGGATTCGCAAAAAAATATTGTTTTATATGTGATCGCAAATTTTATAATTCTTCTGTTATTCGGCGTCTATCGCTTGTCTCGAATGATTATTCGGCCGATTCACCAGTTCATAAAAATGACAGATGATTTCAGGGAAAAAGACCACCTGTATTTTGCGCATGGCAAGAATTACCAGGAGCTTAATCAGTTGTCTAAGGCCTTGAATCATATGGTGGATATCATCGAAACAGATAAGGAAAATCTTCGGTGTTCCCTTAAGGAACTTGAAAAAGCAAATAATGAATTAAAATCCGCGCAACATGAGATTGTTAAAGCGGAAAAGTTGGCTTCCGTTGGCCGCCTTTCATTCGGCATTGCCCATGAAATTGGGAATCCTATCGGTATTGTGCTGGGTTATCTTGATCTTTTAAAATCACGTCCACATATGAAAAATGATGATGTCGGGCAGGATTTTTTAAAACGCGCACAAGGTGAAATTAACCGGATCAATACGGTTATTCGACAATTACTTGATTTTTCCAGGAGTTCATCTGTTGACGACAAGATTGTTTCAATTCATGATATTTTAAGAGATGTTGTTACGGTGATGTCTGATCAGCCGTTTATGTCAGAGGTGAAAATTGACTGCCGGTTAGATGATATTCCCAATACCGTAAACATAGACAATGACCAGATCCGGCAGGTTTTGCTTAATCTGTTTATTAATGCGGCGGACTCGATTAAATCTTCTGAAAAAAAGACAAACGGCACCATCCGTATTGTCTCTGAATTCATACCGGAAAATGAAAAATCAGCATTAAGTAATCAACCGACCTTTGTGCTGAAAGTGATTGATAACGGTTCCGGTATTTCCATGATGGATATTGATTATATATTTGATCCGTTTTTTACGACAAAAGACCCCGGCAAAGGGACCGGTCTTGGCCTGTCAGTCAGCTATATGATTATCGATCAGGCAGGGGGCAAGATTATTGCTGCAAGCGATCCCGGTCAGGGGACCACAATGACGATTCTTTTGCCCATTTATTATGAGGTCTGATTTTTACTGATAAATATTAATTGGATTTTTGCATGTTTAAGACATTTGGTTCGATAATGTCATGTTATCCCAATATATTATGTTGCTCATAGAAGGTATTAATGGAAAAACGTATCCTGATTATTGATGATGAATCAAATATGCGGCATATGCTGACGGCGTTCCTGAATGAATCCGGTTTTATTGTGGATGCCGTCGCAGATGGACTGGAAGCTCTGAAAAAGATAGATGAAATTTATTATAATTTTATTTTTTGCGACATCCGAATGCCGAATATGGATGGCATGACTTTTTTAAAAACCGCAGCGAATAAAATTGAAAACAGCAATGTCATAATGATGTCTGCATACGGCAGTATTGAAACAGCGGTGGAAGCAATGAAGCTGGGTGCCTATGACTATATCTCAAAACCGTTTAAAACAGATGAAGTTTTGCTGACGCTTCGAAAAGCAGACGAGCGGGAACGACTCAAAAGTGAAAACATTATATTAAAGGAACAGATTAAAGAAATTGCTGAAAATTCAAGTTTTGGGAAAATGATTGCCAAAAGCCGGGCAATGAAATCTGTTTTCAAGCTTGCCGAAAAAGTCGCCCAGTATGATACCACTGTACTGATTACCGGAGCCAGCGGTACTGGCAAAGAACTGGTTGCCCGGGGGCTTCACTATGCTGGAAATAGAGCGAATAATGCTTTTATTCCAGTAAATTGTGGTGGTATACCTGAAGCTTTACTTGAAAGCGAGCTGTTTGGTCATAAAAAGGGCTCGTTTACCGGTGCAAATAGAAATTACAAAGGATTGTTTGAAGCTGCCAACAGCGGTACGATTTTTTTGGATGAAGTGGGAGATCTTCCGTTTACGCTTCAGGTTAAGCTTTTAAGGGTGCTTCAGGACAATGAGGTGAGACCGGTTGGTGATACTCAGTCCAAGCTGATTGATGTACGTATTATAGCGGCAACATCAAAAAATCTTGGCAAAGAAGTGGCGAACGGAAATTTCCGCGAAGATTTATTCTACCGATTAAATGTTCTGCCGATTCATCTTCCATCGCTGATTGAGCGCTCAGAAGACATCCCTTTATTGTGTGAATTTTTTATTGACCGCTTTAACGACAAGCTCGATAAGAAAATAACTGGTATTACACCGTCAACCATGTCGCTGATGCTTCAGCATAATTGGCCGGGTAATGTGAGAGAGCTGGAAAATATGATCGAACGAGCAGTCGTGATGGCTGAAGGAGATGTGTTGGTAAGTGATAATTTTCCCCAACAATTATTAAATGATACAAAACAATCTCATTCCATTGAAGAAATATTTAATGGTTTTTCCATCAAAACCGGAAAAGAAATTTTAGAAAAAAATTTAATTCAAAGAGCGCTTGAAGCAACCGGAGGGAATCGCACAAAGGCGGCGAAGCTTCTTGAAATCAGTCACCCATCACTTTTAAGTAAGATGAAGGGGTATCGTATATTGTTGTAATCTGATCCAGAAACAGACATCCAGGAACAGACATCCAGGATGAAAATAAAAAAAAGCCTTTTCAAAAATTGAAAAGGCTTTTCGGTCAATACTGTATATATATGTTCGGAATTATCCAATCTCAGATGGATTGATTCCTTTTCCGGAGTTGATTTGGATAATTAAAACAGTCTACCAACAGTCGCTGATTCATTTTCTGCTAAAAATCGGGTGAATTGTGATTACTTATTATTGATGCTTTCTCTTAATTTTCCGGAGCATTTGAAAGTTACAACATTTCGTTCATCTAAGAGAAGGTCCGCGCCGGTCGCCGGATTTCTTCCGCGACGGGTAGATTTTTCTTTAACACAGAATTTACCAAATCCTGACACAAGAACATCTTCACCATTCTCAAGGCTATCTTTAATGATTTCAAGAAGCGATTCGACGATTTCAACAGATTTTTTCTTTGTAAAGCCAAGTTCATTTACATGCTCAACGATTTTATTTTTTGTTAATGCCATTGTGCCTCCTACTTAGGCTGATTAGATTAGTAATCTTATATTTCATATATGCTTAATTAAATATTCTGCTGATCTGTTTTTTCATTTTTGGCTGGGCTTGAATCCTGATCCATCGGATAATACTGATTTACCGTATTGATGATCGCATCGATTTTATCCGCGATTTCTTTAATCTCCTCTCTTAGAGTGATTTCATCCGGTAAGTTCATATCTTTCTATGGTTTAAAAGGATTGACCCCAATAATTTATTGTTAAATCAAGAAGATTTGTATCTAATTCTTATTATTAAGAATAAATTTTATATAATGCAAATATAACTAATATTATTATAAATAAATATATATGATGAATATGTCAACAAAATTTATATTTTTTAAATATATATCGGTTTGATTTTTTTCTTTTTTTCCATTGACGGTGGTGTTAAAAGCCCAATTTATAGAGCATCAGCCGTAACAAGCCATGAAAGTATTTCTCATCTCTGAGGAATTTTCGCTTTTATACTTATGATGCTTTGGCTTTGGGTTTTTTTTGTATCGTTTTTTAATGCCATTATATAGCCGGCATTTTTAAAAAAGTAAAAATGCCGATTGTAATTTTAGTTAAAGTTTTGTTAAGAAAGATAGCTCAATTTATTAAAGGGAAAACGCAAAAAAAAAAAAAGTGGAGCCGACGAGCGGAATTGAACCGCTGACCTACGCATTACGAATGCGTTGCTCTACCAGCTGAGCTACGTCGGCATAAAAAATATCTTTTTTCAGTAACATGCTCTTATATGACCGTCAAGCTGTTTTTATCAGTTGTTTAAGATGGTTTTTTATCTTAAAAATTTATGAGTTAGAGGAGATGGGCGATTCAATTTTTTCAAATAATTGTTTTATCCCGGAAAATGATCAATTATGGATAAGTTAACCGGTGAGAATAAGATACAGTTATTAATCGACGCTGTTCGCCATGAACAGGACTTTGTTCAATGTAACGGTATTGGCAAAAGTGAAAGGGTTTATCTTATTTCACGGCTGTGCCGGGAGGTACATAAAACCCAGGTCATCGTTCTTCCGGATTTTAAGGCATGTGAAGAGCTTGCTGAGAATCTTCACTTTTTTGCTGATAGCAATACCCCGGAAGTCATCCTTTTCCCTCCGTATAATATTTTACCTTTTAAACGAATTTCTTATAATAAAGAAACTGCGGCGAATCGGATTCATACACTTTATCATTTGTCGGTAAACAATTCTCCTAAAATTATTTTAACGCCGGTTAAAACGCTTCTTCAGCGTCTGATCCCGAAACAGGTTCTTTGTGATTATGCGGAGTTGCTGATGTGCGGTGAAGAAATTGACCGGGATAATTTTATTATCAAGCTACATTCAAGTGGCTATACCCATGTAACCCTTGTTGAGGATTTTGGCGAATATTCGGTTCGCGGCGGCATTATTGATATTTATTCACCGATGTATCCGGATCCGCTGCGTATTGAACTTTTTGGGGATACTGTTGATTCCATCCGGTTTTTTTCATCGGCAACTCAGCGCAAGATTGAAAGTGTGAATGAAGCTATTATTTTGCCAGCCAGGGAAACGGTTCTTGAAAAATCAAGCATGAATCAGACGATTCGCAGCGTTCGGGATCAAGTCAGTGAAAATCGGTTGTCTGCTCAGGTAGCAGAAGAATTTATTGACCGGATCCGTAAAGATGGCGTTTTTCCAGGCATCGAAAGCCTTTTGCCGCTGGTATACCCGCATCTGGATACTTTGTTTGACTATGTTCCGGAAAATTCTTTGTGGATACAATCTGAGATTGGCGCAATCGAGAAATCGGCCATTTATGCGGAAGGCCAGGCAGCAAAAAATTATCTGACTGCGGCGCAGGATCAAAGACTGTGCGTTGATCCTGAGGCATCGTATTTAAGTTGGTCATCAGTAAGCGAACGGATAAAAAAAGAAAGTCGATTGCTGTTTTACGAATTCGCTGCAATTACGCCGAAGGCGGAAAGTCCACCTTCCTCTGTACGGGTTGATTTTTCGGTGCAAAACAATACGGAAATCAGTACGGCGTTGTTAAAAGAAAAAAAAGACAGACATATTCTGGAACCGCTTTCCGAATGGATTAACGAAAAACAGTCTGCCGGATTTGTTACTTTGATTGTCTGTAGTTCTGAATCTCAGATAAAAAGACTGCAATCATTAATACAACCCTATGGTATTTATGCCCGACTGACCGAAGCCCCTGTAGAGAAAATTAAGTATAAAAAATCAGGAATATATATTTGTTTGGGGAATCTTTCGACCGGATTCGTATGGTATGATGAATCCCTTGCAATTATAACGGATAATGAAATATTTGGTTCCAAACAGCGCCGCCGCCGGTTAAAGAAAAAACCCGGGGAAATAAAGACGGCCTTACTTGATTTTGGCGAGTTAAATTCCGGCGATTTGGTGGTGCACATTGAACATGGCGTTGGGAATTATCAAGGCCTTGAAAAATTATCCTTTGAAGGGATCGTAAACGATTATCTTTTACTCGTTTACAAAGATGGCGATAAACTGTTTCTGCCGGTCGATCGTCTGGATATGGTGCAGAAATATATGGGTGTTGACGGTATTACGCCCGTCGTGGATAAATTGGGCGGTAAATCCTGGCAGCGGATTCGGGCGAAAGCAAAAAAATCAGTTGAAAAAATTGCCGGTGAGCTGCTTGCCTTATATTCTTCACGAAAGGTAATTAAGGGGAATGCGTTTACGCCGCCGGATAATTATTATCAGGGTTTTGAAGCAAGTTTTCCTTACGAAGAGACAGCGGATCAGCTGAAAGCTATTGACGATGTTCTTTGCGACATGGAAGACACATCGCCTATGGATCGCCTGATATGTGGTGATGTCGGCTACGGGAAGACTGAAATAGCGCTTCGGGCAGCATTTAAAGCCGTTAATGACGGTAAACAGGTGGCTATTCTGGTTCCTACAACACTTTTAGCCGAACAACATTATAAAACCTTTACCGAGCGGTTTGAAAGATATCCGGTAATTATTGACTGTCTGAGCCGTTTCAGGACAAGGAAACAGCAACAGGCGATTTTGAGCAGGTTAAAGGAAGGGAAATCCGATATTGTCATCGGCACGCACCGTCTTGTTCAAAAGGATGTAATGTTCAAAGATTTGGGTTTGGCCGTGATCGATGAGGAGCAGCGTTTTGGTGTCAAGCACAAAGAAAAATTAAAAAAAATGCGAAAAAATGTCGATGTTCTGTCTATGACGGCCACACCGATTCCCCGAACACTGCACATGTCTTTGCTGGGCGTTCGGGATATCAGTGTCATCCAGACACCGCCGGAACATCGCCAGTCAATTATCTCATATATTTCTGAATTTGATCCGGTCATCGTTGTTGAAGCCATACAAAAGGAAATGGACCGAAAAGGACAGATATTTTTTGTTCACAATAATATCAACACTATTTGGAATATTGCAAAATATCTGAAAGAACTGGTCCCGGAGGTTCGGCTGGCAGTTGCCCATGGTCGTTTAAGCGAAGAAAAACTCGAAAAAGCCATGTTTCAATTTTTGAATAAAGAGATTGATATGCTGGTATGCACCACTATTGTTGAGTCAGGCTTAGATATCCCAAATGCCAATACAATCATTGTCAATCGTGCGGAACGGTATGGTCTGGCCCAGATTTATCAGTTAAGAGGTCGTGTTGGACGGTCTACCGAACAGGCGTATGCCTATCTTTTTATTTCAAAGGAAGCCGCGCTAACCCGTAATGCTGAAAAGCGACTCAGGGTTTTAATGGAACATACCGGGCTTGGTGCCGGCTTTCAGATTGCAATGAATGATATGAAAATCAGGGGCGGCGGTGCGGCACTGGGCGTCTCCCAGTCTGGACACATTGCAGCAGTCGGTTATGATATGTTTTTAAAGCTGATGGAAGATTCTATTGCTTCATTAAAAGGGGAGAGCATTGTTGAAAAGCTTGAGCCTGAAATTAATGTTCCGATGTCGGTATTTATTCCTGAATCATATATCCCGGATATTGATCAGCGGCTCATGGCTTACCGGCGACTGGCAAAAATGATGGAATTAAAGGAGGTCGCTGATTTTAAAGAGGAGTTGATTGACCGGTTTGGTAATTTACCCCAGGAGGCGGGGAACTTGCTGTTAAAAATCATGTTGAAAATACTTTCAATCAAGGCAGGGGTTAAAAAACTGGATTTAAATGAACAGGTGCTTTTTTTCTGGTTTTCTGAGCTACACCAAAAACGTCCGTTTGCGATGCTTGAAATGGTGGATAAAAATCCGAAACAATATAATTTTATGCCTGATAATGGCCTAAAAGTCATGCTTAACGGAAAAGGATTGGGCGTCATTATTGCGCAAACTAAAAATATCTTGATGGAGATTGCCGGATATGTTAATTAATAAAATTTCAATAATTTAAAAATAACAATTATTATAATAACTTATTTGATTTTAGAAAGATTGGTTTTAAAATTATGATTAATAAAATTGGTTCGTTTCTTTTAAAGAAAAAGTATTTTTTGAGGCCCTTTTTCGTTTTATTTTTTATCTCGATTACCTTATTGTCTGCCGGTGTCGCGGAATCTGCTGAGGTGGTGGATCGTATTGTCGCAATCGTGAATGAAGATATTGTCAGGCTTGTAGAACTTAACAAGACGGTATCCCGATTTGAGGAACAGATTCGATTAAAGAGGTTCTCACCTGATCAGGAGAATGAAGAAATCTATAAAATCCGGATGGAGGTTTTAAATAATCTGATTGATGAAAAATTGGCGGATCAGGAAATAAAAAATTCCAGCATTTTTGTTGATGAAAGAGAAATCGATAATGCCATTGAACAGGTTAAGGCAATCAACTATTACTCTGATGAAGATCTTCGAAAGGCATTGACTGCCGGCAGCGTCAGCATGGAGGAATACAGAGAAGAGATCAAGCGACAGATTCTCAGGAACAAACTGGTAAATATTAAAATTAAATCAAAAATTATTACCACCGAATCGGATATTGAAAATTACTATGAAAATAATCTGGATAAATACGCATCTAAGACAAGGTATTTGCTGCGCAATATATTGATGACCTATCCCATTGCAATGGATAGCCAGTCTAAGCAAATAGTTTATTCCCGAATGGAGACTGTCTATAAACAGTTGATTGACGGTGTACCATTTGAAGAGATCGCACAGAAAGACTCAGAAGCTATGAATGCAGAAGATGGCGGCAGACTTGGACTTTTTTTGCTTGATGAATTAACAGAGAAAATAGCCGAAGTCATAAAAGGACTAAAGCCCGGTGAATTTTCATCAATTACAGAAACGGATCAGGGGTATCAACTGTTTTTTGTTGAAAATATTGAAGAAACGGCCGGTCGGACACTGAATGAAATGACGGATGAAATCAGTCAACTGCTTTATGAAGAATCAGTAAATGAAAAATTCCAGTCATGGATTGAGGATCTTCGCGAGGACGCGCATATTAAAATTATTCGTTAAAAATTTTAAAGGCGCAATTCAGGCATAGACTACCGGGGTGTACATTGAACGATACTATATTGAATCCAGATCCCTCCTTCATGGCGTTTGGACGGTATCTTAAATCCATGCGAATGCAGATGGGGATACCCATTGAAACGGTTGCAGATGCAATTCGAATCAGTGTACATCAACTGGCGCTTATCGAGGCTGAGGAACATCAACAGCTACCCGATGTGGTTTATGTTAAAGGCCTTCTCAGGGCATATGCAAAATATATCGGTGTTGATGCTGATGATATTGTCGATCGTTATGCAATCAACCGGTCAGCGTATAAAAAAATTAAAACAACGGAAGCAGGATTTTTTAATTACAATAAAAAAGTTCTGTTCCGGATGTGTTTATTGACCGGACTTTTGCTAATCATCATTGTATTATCCGTTTATATGATATATGACTTTCAGGAAAATTTGCTTCATAAAGCGGTAGAAAACCATACAGAAAAAATAGATTATAAGGTTTCCGATTATAAGGTTTCCGAGGCGGTGGAAGAATTAACGACCGATGCCTTTTCAGCGCATCCAAATGATAAATTGTTTTTGCAGATAGATGCCGTTGAAGACACTTTATTGACGATTATTATCGATAATTCAGACCCCTTGGAATATTTTCTGCACCCTATGGATCATATGGAACTGGAAGCATCTGCGAAGATTAATTTAATAGTGGGAAATGCTGCTGGTGTGAAAATTTTATTAAATGAGAATTCAATTCCTATTCTAGGAAAAAGTGGTGACGTTGTAACGATTGAGCTGCCTTAATCACAAGAATAAAGTGATATTGTAAATGCTAGTTGAACGAAACAAAATATTAACAGAAACGATTATACGCCTGATGCGGCGGGGTTCCGTTGCCCGTCTTGCGAAAATTATCAGTAAAGTACATGCAGCTGATCTGCCGGCTGTTTTTTCGTCTTTGTCCGTCTCAAATCAGAGAAAATTATTTCAGCTAATCCATGATTCTGAAAAAAAAGGATTTGTTGTCAGTGAACTGGATGAAGATATCAGTCTTAATATTATCGAGGGGTTGTCTTTAGAAGAACTTGCTGAGATTATTGAAAATATGCCGTCTGATGACAGTGTGGCATTTATCAGGATGCTGCCCCAGGATAAAGCGGATGCTGTTTTAGGCATGATGAAAAAAACAGAATCAGAAGAAGTGGAAGGTCTCCTGCAATACAAGGATGATACTGCCGGTTCGATAATGATCCCTGATTTTATCGCTTTAAAAGAAAACATGACGGCAAAAGACGTTATTGAATCGCTTCAGTCGAAAGAATATCTTGATGTTGAGATGCCTTTTTATATTTACGTTGTGGATGAAAAAGAGCGTCTGGTGGGGGTCAGTTCACTTCGCCAGTTTGTCGTTGTTCCATCGTCGACACCGCTTCATAATTTTATGATGAAAGAGGTCATTTCGGTTACCACAGATATGGATCAGGAAGAAGTCGCCAAAATTGTTGCCCGTTATAATATCCTGGCGGTTCCGGTGGTGGATGAGGATGAAAAAATGGTGGGTATTGTCACCGTTGATGATGTGATCGATGTATTCAGGGAAGAAGCCACTGAAGATATCTTGAAAATGGCCGGTGTCGGGGAAGAGTTTGTTGAAACAAAATCTATTGGAAGAAGCACCCGGATTCGGTTGCCCTGGCTGTTTGCCAGTTTTCTGGGCGGTATTATTGCCATATTCATCATTGGTTATTTTGAAGAAAGCCTGAAACAGGTTTCTTATCTGGCCTTGTTTATTCCCGTGATCATGGGTATGGGCGGTAATATTGGCATTCAGTCTTCGACGATCGTTGTCCGCGGCATTGCCACCGGCCGGATTAATATCCGGGATTTATGGTCTGTGGTGTCCAAGGAACTCGCTATCGGAATTATTTTAGGTGTATTTTACGGCGTCCTCTTGGGGACCCTTGTTCAATTCCGATACAGTATAGATGTGGCAATATCGGTGGCCATCGGCGTTGTTTCATCCATGACTGTTGCGGCACTGGTGGGTTCTTTCATGCCCATGATGTTTGCCCGAATTCATATCGATCCTGCGGTTGCCACAGGTCCATTTGTCACGTCTTCCATTGATATCCTCAGTGTTTTAATTTATTTCCAGGTTGCCACCATACTTCTTGGTATTTGAATGATCCATGTCAACATTTTCCACGCCTGCCATTTTGCTTCGCCGATCATCTTATGGTGATTATGATCTGATCGTAACGCTGCTGTCATTGACCCGGGGTAAGATTACAGTCATCGCAAAAAATGCCAAAAAAAGCCGTAAACGGTTTGCCGGTGTGCTGGAGCTTTTTTCCGTACTCCATATCGAATGCCGGCCGCCGCGTGGACGTGGGATGGCCATTTTACAGGATGCTGCATTAAAAAATCCGTTTTCAGATATCCGGGGCAATATTATGAAAACCTCCTATGCGAGTTACTGGGCGGAACTGGTTAATCTCTGGCTGGAAGAAGGAAAAGAACAGCCCCAAATTTATCATTTGCTAAGGT
>CAZQLG010000021.1:0-18713 GCA_964594105.1 uncultured Desulfococcus sp.
CATTTTATTTTTTTTACGAAAAAACACTGTCAAGCTTTTTTTGCTGAATAGTTACAATCAATAAAAGAAAGAAATAAATAAACCAGACTATATTGAATTTAAGTACGGGCCAGAGTTGATTCGAAGTTCTATCCCATGCGTTTTCGTAGGCATCAAACCCCGTCAAATTTTCGCTAACCGGTTTCAATACTTGCATCTCCATTTGTGTGTTCCCAATATATACAGGTTGCTATTTTCGGTTATAGGAAGTCATGTTCAGCATATCATTGAGCATGGATAACTTTGAAAATTATTTTATTTATCTCGGTACGATGACTTTACCCAGCGGCGCGAATGATACTTGGGCCAGTTTGAAATGAGCCAGACCGAAAGGGATGCCGATGATTGTTAAGCAACAGCCAATGCCGGCAAATATATGGGCAATGGCGAGCCATAGACCAGCTAATATACACCACAGAAAGTTAACAAATCCTGTTCCGGTAATTCTATCTTTTCCGACTAAACGTCCATCAATTAATTGCCTGCCAAATGGGAAGGCCGCAAAAACAGATATGCGGAAGGAGGCTTTTGCAAAAGGGATGCCTATGATTGTTATCGCAAATATAATTCCAGAAAGAAACCAGAGGAGCCAGGCAAGTATTCCCCCGCCAAAGACAAACCACAACAAATTTCCAAGAAATGCCATAGTGAACTTCCTTTCACAATTCCCACTAAATGTTAACGGGTAAAAAGTGATGCGATGTTATCTTTTTACCCAACAGAAGAATGAGCAATATCTAAAATTAGAAAGGGATAATGGCCTACAGTTAAGCCATTCAATTCCAATATCATTATGGTGCTTTTAATCAATCAAACGGCAGGATCACCCCGCCACCGGAAGTAGTTTGAACATCGGTTGTTTTCCCGGCAGCAACTTTTGACGGTGATGAGCATTGTTTTTCTGTTCGTCGACAGATGCTGCCATTTTTTATATCTGCAAGTTGGCCTTTTACAAGACTGGCATACGACATCTTTGGATTAACCCGGGTTATTTTTACAGTAGCAACCCATGTCTCTGATGAGCCGAGCGACTCACCAGTATAAGGATCAATGATCTTTTCACCGGCATTAAATACATCCAGCATTTCCCCGTTGACGAGCGTCAACCCTCCCTGATTCAGAATAAGCTCACCATTAGACTGAACCTGAACAACACGGAGCGGATAGATATTATCCAGGGCTCTATCCACAATCATTTTAGCGGCATTGGTAAATAAGGCATCCTGGATTTTTACAGACTGTCGAGCTCTTATTCTCTTTATTTCATCATTGCCGAGAGAAAGCGTAATTGAGTCAGACCATTTGATCTGACGGGTTGCCATTACAATGATGCGATAATCAGCTGAAAGAGCAGCATTGTAATCATAGCCGGTTTCACCTGTTACCTGAATGGTATAAGGTGTTTGTTTCTGCGCAGCATTCGTTATTATACCGATCAGCAGGTAATCCACCCCAAGAACCTGGCCGATTTTCATTTGTTCTGAGATTGGGCTGTCCGGCGAAAGGATAAGCTGTTTTTCCCTCAGAAATTCTTCCATGTATTCCCTGTCCAGAACTGTAAATTTTCGGGCCTGGGTCATCTCCGTTACCAGTCGTTGGGTAAACCGGCGCGAAATTTCCGAAGAAGATATATGCTGGCCCTGAAAAATATACGATGATTGCATTGTCCGGAAAGGGATAATCGCTATTTTCCGGCGATTATGCGGGGAAATGCCGGGAGTTTTGTATTCTGCAATTTTAACTTCAAGTTTAATATTCCATTGCCCGTCATTAAGTTTTTGAGAATCGATAATTCTATATTCATTTATCGTACCTTGTGTTGCTTCCTGGATAGCACTATGCATTTGTTTACTAACTGAAACGTCATGTGAACTTTGACTGCCTTGAGAAACCCCTCTTTCTCTTATGTCTTTTATGAATTTTTTTTTTGAATCAATGGTAATCCCTTTTGTCTGATTTAAGGCCTCAATTAAGCTATTTTGTATCGCATTTCTATAGGAATTACCAAAACCTTCTACGACAATAATCTTTGTATTCATACCAGCAACAGCTATACTTGAAATGGCTGTCATAAATAAAAAAATCATCACAGTTCTAATCACTGTTGTCTCCTTCATTCGATAAGATTAATACTGTAGTCATTTTGACAATCATTGCTATCGAAATCTTCACGATTACCCTAAAAATCATTCATTGTATTCACGGGCTTACTGCTTTTTTGGTAAGTCTGAAACTGTTGCTTTTTGTTGGCGGACTGTTTTTTTGTGGCCGACGGATTGTTGAACGAATTCACAGCCCGAAGGGTGCTGTATTTCCAGACTCTTACTGCTCCAACAAATTTTTGCCCGGTTTTAGTTGTGTGCCTCCAGGTCTTAATAGTAGAAATGCCCTGTAATTTAGCCTGAGCTGAAGTCTTTGCATTTTTATTGGTCATTTTAATAATGTTTTTGATTGTTTTTTCAACAGTGTCCGAATCTGGCCTCATTTCACGTTCAACGTATTTCCTTATTTCTTCACCGCTTTTTCGTTCATTTTTAGCATTCATTCTACCATTAATGATTTCAGCAATCTGAGCATCAGCACTCGACACAGCAGCATCTTTCGCTTCTGCCTTTAACTCGTCATTGATATAATCATCTCCGGTATCCGGTCTGTAGGAGGCAATACCGTATGAAATTATGGCAGGAATGCCGTCCTGGTCATATGCCAATCTGACGCCGAGGGTTCCGATATATTCTTCGTTTGTTTGGGGCAACAGAGATTTAATATCTCTTCCTTCTCCCTGAATTAAAGATTTTCGCTGCAGAGTTATATCCTTGGCAATCTGTATTGTTTTATGTGATGCAATCGCAACAACACCGACGACGGTTCTGCCGGCACTATCTATAATAACATTTGTTTGTATCGGGAAGAGGCCGGCTATGCTGCCAGATGCACTTCGTATGGTTTCCTTTATAAATTTATCCCGAAAAATATCCTTTTTCTTTGTTTGGGGTAACCGGGATAGCTCATTGGGATCCACCCCTAACTCAATTAATTGCTGATCGAGTTTTTTTTCAGTAACATCAAGATTTTTTTCAAAAATTTTGAGAACTTTTCCTAAATATTCCGGGTTATCAACAGGAGGCAAAGGTATTTCTTTTGCATGTGTAGATCTGTCTGAATTTGAAAGTCTGCTTTTTTTCACAATTTCATTCCCACACCGAATCATTAGATATTCCTCTTGGAGTCTCATCATCGCCTTGTCAAAAGCATTGACAAGCGCATCACCATATTGGGGATCTGTTGGTTTTAATGAAACACTTTGGGAGGCTTTAACGACAAATTTACCATTATTTTCTCCAATGGTTTCGATGTTGAATTGATCTAAAACGGAATCAAACCAGTCGTCCATATTATCTGAAGCCGTTTGTACTGATTTAGGATCAGACATGGAATTAAGTTCATTAATATCATTTTGACTGATAGAATTTTCCTGTGATGAACTTGGCAGTGACGGCGGTGATGAGGCAGGCGGCAAAGGAGGAGGCACTGCACCTGCTATTGGCAGTGGCGGCGGAGATGCCGGCGGAAATAAACCTTGCAGTTCCTGCTGATTTCCGGCCTTTTCCCAACCAGCCATGCCATTTTTCCAAACCATTGAATCTGGAGTTATAGACCCATTATTTGCCATCTGTTGCAATTGTTCCACAGAAACCGGCCCCTGTTGTGCATTGTTGACACTCACATAATAATCTGCAGCAACTGATTCATAACTTAAAAAACATACACAAAATAAAACTAAAAGCCCTTGAAATAAATTTTTCATATTTTACTCCTTTATTTTTTTTGCGCTCTCGGATTTAACGATAAACTTTCATAATACTTTCACTTTTCATAAAAATTTTGACAGTACCTTTACCAGGGCACGGATTTGTTGCTGCCTCGTTTGCCGATCACTGATTCATCCTCCCAATAGGCGAGTCCGGTATTGATATCCGTTAACGTCATTTGGAAATAATACTCGACCTGTTGTAGGCTGCTTGAAACCCTTATTATCCGCTGGATAATTTTTCCGGAAAGACTTAAATCAGGCGCAATCATCTGACCTTTCGCCGCGACGGTGCTCTGGTTAAACTCATCAGAATTTCTCAGTTCTCTTGCCTGCATGGCCATATTATCCTCGGGGCCATTTGCACCTACAGCAGTTGTGACAATGACTTTCCCGCTTTGTAAAAGCTGCACCCTGATTTTTTTGACCAGCTGATCCGTATCAATCCGCTGCGTCGTATCATTAATTATCCGGGAAATTGCGAGAACATATCGTCCCCCGCCGCGCTTGTTCAGCGCCCCTGATTGCATCATTGAACTAACGGATTCACTTGCTGCCTGTTCAAAGTCGCGATAATCAAGGCCCATAACAGCGCCGCCCTGATCATTATGCATGTCAATGTTTTGAGTCGCCGGCGCGCAGGCTCCCGCCATAAAGATCAAAGCGGCAATGAAGAGGATGCGCAAAGATGTTGAATTAAATATTACTGAAAAACTCTTTTTACCGTTATTACAATTCGTCATGCTCAATTCTCCCTCCTAATTATAATTCGAAAATCAGTCGCGCTCATTGTGGGAGCGACTGCTTTAAATCTAAATTCCGAATTTTCAAAACCCGGAAATCCTGTCCACCCCGACATGACACTGGGGATTAGCATTTCATTTTGATCCAGCCATTCGATTTTATACTCAAATTTTTTATACGATGAAGCGTTGTTTCTCCCCGTCACCTGAACCTCCATAAAGTCCCCATAATGAGGTGTTACATTAACTCCCGTAATGGAAAGATCTGAAAAAAAATGATCATCAATAATGGTAACTCTTGGATCAATCGGATTCATGCTCGTGCAACCCGTTAAAAGCATTATTATGCAGATTGTAATAATGCTGAACGCCTTAAATCGTATCATTCGATGGTTCCTTTCCCTGTCGGATACTAAAAAATCATATGCCTCATAAAATGCCAGCCTTAATCAATTTAAAAAGAGACAACATCATATACCACTTTTGCGCCGGGTGTTGGTATCTTTAAATAAATTAGCGAATTGCTATCTTGAGGCACCTGAACGGTGATGTCTTTTCCGGAAGGCGTGGAAATCGTTAACTGGCCGTTGCTCGGGGTTGTCACTTTTGCCAATTGAAAATCTTTGGGCAGTGCTGTCCAGATTCGAAGATCAGCAGCAGTGGTTGCGGCTTGATAACAAGCCGCCGCCCATCCACCTAATTGGCCAAATTTTCTATTAGCCATGTATTGTGCACATGTTTTTGTCAGCGTGCACATAATCGCCCGGGTTAAAATTAAATTGTATTCATTTTTAAATTCAGTTTGCACCACCCGGTCCATGCTCGCCAGTTCACATGTTTTGCAAATATCTTTATCATTGTTTTTTAATGTTAAATACGGATACGCTTGGTTCCTGAGTTTGAGTTTCGGCAGTGCAATTCCTGTGTATTTAACGTTGTCTGAAAATATAAATAACGGCAGATCGATTCGGAATTCTTCTTTTACGGGTCCTAAACCATTTTCAAAAACAATCCACACGTAATCTTTATTTGATTTTTTGCCGTTCAGTCTTTTTTCCACATTTGCAAAGTCATCGGCGACAATCGGATTGTTTTCCACCATCCCGTAAGTTTCTTTTAATAAATCATCGGCTTTTTTGTAGTCTTTTTGTGACATGAAAAACAAACCGGCCATATAGGTTGTGAAAGGATTTATAAAGTCCGGGTAAGCTTTAAATTCATAAAGGTTTGAGTATTTATCATTTAAGATTGTAGCAATATCAGGATTATTAAGATTTTTTTGGATATCGAGCGGGGGAAGAGGGGCCTTCTGACATTTATTTTTTTGGTCTTTGATTTTTTGATTTTCGGCGTTCTTTTTTTCCTCTTCTTGTTTTTTTTCTATCGCTTCTTTTTGTTGCTGAATCTTGGCGGCAAATCTTTCTTTGGCTCTCCTTTGTCTTTCCAAAGCTCTGTTAAATTCAATACGCGCCAGATCATTTTGTCCCGACTGCCAGAAATTAAGGGCTTTATATGTATTGATCATAATGCCATCATATTCTGACCCCGTATAATCAAGAACAGAATCATTGACTAATACTGCTCCGACATTGGACATGGCATTTTGGGCCATCAACTTTTCATTTTGGACTTTAATAATATCCTCGCATTCATCAAAGACCGATGAGCTTTCGGTGTATTGTTTGGAATAGCGAAGGGCAGTGCTGGCCTGCATTGATTGTAAAAGTTTAGAAGGGTCTGATTTTTCGTTTCCTTTATTTTTAAGTGCTATCGCAGCTACTTCCGTATATTTTCCAGAGTTATACAGTTTGTTAAAAGCCGCCCGTTCTCTGTTGTGCATTGCGGAACAGCCGAAGGACAGGGTGAATAGAATAAAGAGAAGCAGACAAGACAAATTCAACCGGATCAATTTTTTGACCATAATTGTTTTCTCCTGAAAATAGATTATTTTTTCCATTTATCCGGATCGCCTGAAATTTTATAGAATATTCGTTTTTATTCTTTTTATCGGCGATTCGGGCGGTTTTTCTACAATCTTCTAAAAAAAAGCAAAGGATGGTATAGAAAGTTTGATATGGGGGATGGATGCCTTGATGCGGCTAAGACCGGCTTGTATCATGCCCGCTTTATACTGTTATATTAACCCATTCCATATATAGTTCAGTCAACGTACCATTGCGTTATCAGATTTAAATATACAGCGTAGTTCCTATGCGCTGTGAAATATTTTTGATGCATCTTTGATAATTCGGTTTTACTTATAAACTCGAGAGTCCAAAGTTCTCTCGTCATGCCGGACTTGATCCGGCATCCACATTGCGTATTATATTGAAAATAAACTGGATTCCGGCCTTCGCCGGAATGACGTGAACGTTGCTATGCTTATTATAATTTCAAATGGTTAAAAGAACTTTAGACTGTCCAGTTATAAAATGTATCCTTATTTAAACTGAGGCATGTTTTTTTGATACCCGTGCCTGAAAATTAATTTATGTCATCTTTTTATTTATATCTATATTATAATAGGTGTAAAGTAATTTAACAGTATATACGAAACTTAATGCTTCCGGTATCGCTATTTTGCTGATTTTCTTGTAGGGATATCCCTACATTGGAAGCAAGCTTTTTCGGCAGACGATAAATTCATAATTCACGGGAAGAAGTCTTCTTCCGTCATGACGGATTGGATCCGGAAACCTGATTATTTCCAAAGGGAATACAAATTTTTTTTAGAATTTGATTGCCGGGTTGTTATAATTAAAATTTGACCATTATCAGATTTTTATCCGGCCCAATTAAAACAGGTTCCTGGATTCGTCCGTTATATAACCTTCGCGCCCAGTAAGGAACGCCTTCTGATTTGCTGGAAACATATTCGTAAATTTCAGTTATTGTAACATTCATATCATTATTTGAATCCGCTTCTCCGCTGAGGGCTTTTAAAAAGAAATATGTAAAAAGGCCGTGTCTCTTTTCATTGTACCAGGAGCTGATCTGGTCAGCTTTGGAACTTGCCAGCACTGACGTGTTGGACGAAGCAAGTAGTGTGTTTTTGACTTTAATCAGCGCCGGGCTGGCCGACCCCACAAGCATTTCGCCCGGGCTGGATCCGCCGGAAAAACAGGCGTCAAGAACCACGACAATTTGTTTTGCCTGAATCTTTGAAAGATTGCTGTAAAAAATATCCAGCGGATATCCGTTTAACATTATGGCGTCGGGTTCACAGTCCACCGGCAGGAAATACCCTTTTTGGGTATTGGGATCCGGCGCGCCATGGCCGCTGTAAAATATAAACACCTCTGATAGTCCAGGCTTTACATAGTTGTACAATCGTCCTTTGTAATTTCGAAAATTTCCGAAAATCGCCTCAAAACCGGCTTTTGAAATATCCGTTTTGTAAATAATATTGCCGGGCTTAAATCCCAGTGTCGTTATCAGATATTCATTCATGACCATTGCATCACGGTTTGCGTATTCAACACAGGGAATATCTTTGTTCTGGTAGTTGCGATTTCCGATAACCACGGCAATAGCATTCGGCCGCGACATTGCTGTCTTCGGTATATTAACGTCTACATCGATTTGAAAATCAGGTATGCCGTTAATTACAGCACCTTGAATGTTTAACTCTTTATTGATTTTAATCGGCGGATAGCCTTTTGGCTTGCGTGAGGAGTTTTCTTTAACCGACAAATCATAACCACCGGGAGACTCGGATTGAACCGATGATGACACTTGAAAGGAATTTGTCGAGATCAACTGATCATCCAAATATATAACCACCTTCCAGTTTCCGGGCTTATTTTCCGCTTTTTCCCCTTTCAGTTTGATCTGCTGCCAAGCAGATCCGTGTTCTATGTAACTGTTGGAAGGGACTTTGACTTTATGACTTCCGGTATCCATATACAGCATGCCGTCCGGGTCAATCCATTCCCAGCGAAACGTATGTTTACCGATAAGGTTGTCATATTCAACAAAGGCGATGACCGCATCATCATTGGATGAAAAAATGGTTGCTGGCTGGTCAGGTGTTTTTTGATCACCGATGGATATTAATCCTTTTGTCAGAACAACATTATTGATTTTTATATTGGGTTCAGGTAACGACAGGCGCCTTGAACTGCAGGATGCAATGCAAATTATCATCGATGCGACTGTTAAACAGATAAATGAAGTCTGGTTAAAATGACTGTTTTGGTTTGGTTTTCCCCCGTTCATTTTCTACCTCGTCATCCATTTGAAAGATAAGTAAATCAACTTTATAAAATTTTTCTGATTACCAAAGTATAGAGAAAAGTCAATTGAAATGCCTGAATCAACCGATGCATTCTTATATATCAGGCCATGTAATTAAATGTAGTGGAATGTTTCAGCCTTCCGTTACATTTATGAGATACTGAAAAGCTCACTAAAATATCGATCGAATTTTCACAATAATGAAAAACAAAGCGGTCAGAATCAGATTTATCACCATTGTGGCAATCATAATCGTGTAAATATAGCGTAGCGCTTCGAAAATGGCTGCCGGGATAACTATTTCTTCACCGATGAAATAGCGAAGAAAATAAAAAAGCAAAAACAGGCCTGCGAGAATAAAGCATCCGGGAACGGTTTTTTTCATGTCTGTCAAACTCATTCGCATGCCGCTGCCGATGCTGGCAGTAATATATAAAAACAGCACCGTCGATGTCAGCTGATTTTTGCACAATAAGATGAGTGTTTGGCTTGAAGTCGTTGCGTAACTGTACAATTCGTTCGCCCAATGCCCGGCGTTAGTGGATGTAACGGCAGGTGTCGTCAGTAGCCCGGATGCTAGAAAAACAGCAGCAAGATAGATAATCGCTGCGCAGCCAAAAATTGGTGCCATGGCAATAAAAAAATTGCCAGATCGCTGATAATAGGACTCCGGATTGTGGTTTAATCGAACGGACCCGGCTTTGCCATCCTGACCGCCCAAAAGATGGACATTAAAACTTTCAATTTTATGGCCAAAGACAAGGCCTGCTAATGCGTGGCTCAGCTCATGCACCAGCGTGCCCGGCCATCCCAGAAGCAACATATAGGCCCGGAACCCAACGGCCCGGCTGATTATTTTTTGAAGCCACCCGGAAACCCTGGACATTGCCAGTGAAAGCGCAAATAAGGGAAAGATCCATATCGCTATATGGGTGATCGTGTTGAATAAAATATCGCGTATTATGTCCATCATTTTAATTCAATGAAGTTAAACGGTGACGATGCACCCTTGTTTATTCAAATCCGGCATCTGGATAAAAAGGCTCAGAAGATGCCGGGGCTGGTGAAATGTCATATTTCTTCTCCGGCCGGGAAGTGCTTTTCGCATGTTGATCCGGGCCCTTTTCCGAAGCCGGTGTGGGCGGCTGAAGGGCGCGTTTTTCTTCTGTACCAGAAAAAGGCAACGCCGGCGGTGTCATGTCAACATTAACGGGGATATTTTTTTTATCTGTTTTTGGAACGGGTAAGGGCGGGGGGGTAACTATCTCTGCAACAGTAGTGGCCTCTGCTTTAACAGCAGGGATGGATTTAACCTGAGGCTGTACTTTCTGGTGGCTTTTGTTCATAAATAGCGAAATACTCAAAGCAATTGCCAGAAGCACCAGAATGCCGGCGGATATTTTTTTCAGGCGTGAATGATTATTTATCTGATTGTTCTCAATTTTAATGCCATATGCGGCGTAAATTGCTTCTGCAATGGTGGTTACCGGATGAAGCGTAATTCGTTTGTCCCTGGCCAGCCTGAATACGGATTCCGGAATCTCATCATGGTTGTCCGCAGGATAAAGGATACGGCCCTGCTGCGGTATGATCTCGGCGGCAGCCGTTAATTTTTTTACAATACCTTCCACACGATCAACTTTTCCATTCTCACGGCTGCTGACAACACCGGTTGCAGCGATGGGCAGCTTTTTTTTAAACAATTCTCCGGCAATGGCAACAGCAAATGACAACCCGCCGCTTTCACCGGTCACCGGCGCTGAACCCGGGGAAAGTCCCTGTATGTCCAGGCCGATGACCATTTGCCCGATACGGGGAAGTCTTTTTTGTGCCAGGTTATACACCGCCTCTGCGGCACGGCGGGCAGCACCGGTAAAATCACCTTCGCACTCCGTCACGACATAGGCATCAATGGGGCGGCTTTGACCTTTGGGCGCTTTGTACAAGGACAATGTGACGCGTGCGATATCCCCATTTTCAAAAGGCATGAGTATTGCGTGGGAAGTTTCATTGTCAACAACGGCAGGCTGAGGCATCGTATGAACCTTATGGTATTTAAAATTTTATGTATGTTCTCAAAAAAACTTGGTTATAACCAGAAAATAATGTAGCGGAAACCTTTAGGTTTCCATTTAAAATGGCGGTTTGAAGACCTTCGTGACACGGTTTTACCATAAAACCGGACCACCATTTTGCCCTGACTTAGTGAGATGGTATAATTTTACGCGATAATTATCGTCCATGCTGATAAATCAATGTCCTGAAATTTTTTACAGCGGCGGGCGATGCGGTTGTTCTCCATAAAACCGGAAAGAATATTCCTGTTTTTTGCGTCTCGCACACTGGCGGTTTTGCCGTTATAAATTCCACGGGCATCGGCAATTGCCTCAAGGGTAATCAATCCCCGATCCAGTGATTCCATTTCCGGGAGTACCCCGAGCAGAAAGCGGCCGCAGGCGCTTTTGAGTTTCAGCGCTTCTCTTTTGCCGGGGGAAGCGGCGGCCTTGAGCATTCCCCCGGATATCGTTGATGGTTCATCATCCGCCAGGTCACCGGGATCTTCAGTGTGCACGCGGCTCCAGAAGGCCCAGTCCGACATGCAGGAAGCGCAGACGGACAAGTGGTTCAGCTCTTTTTTCGGGGCAGCCAGAATTTCTCCGGGCACGGCCAGTTGGTAAATTCGCTCCGGGGAAAGGTGTTCTTCATCAACCGGCAAAGTTATGTGTTCTTCATGCCAGATATTAATATATTTTTTTAAATGATTTTCGGAAATCATGGTCTTGCTCCTTGCGTTTATTACAGGCTGTCTTTAGACCACCCTTTTACCTCAAGAC
The DNA here is from genome assembly GCA_964594105.1 of uncultured Desulfococcus sp. Classification (GTDB taxonomy): domain Bacteria; phylum Desulfobacterota; class Desulfobacteria; order Desulfobacterales; family Desulfosalsimonadaceae; genus SURF-3. Next base: position 11,664 of record CAZQLG010000021.1, read on the forward strand.
AGTTTTTCATCTGGGTCTGGGCGCGTTGTTGTTTTTTTCGGACGCCTTCAATGGACAAGCCCATTACCTGCGCCAGCGCCTTTAGTTTCAAAGCGTGCTGCATCCTGCAGATAAGAATAATCCGGTCAAGGCTTTCTTTGATGGTTTCCAGGCATTTCTGAATGCCGACAGCCAGATCTTTGCGAAGAATATGTTCTTCAGGGTTTGGCGCATTATCTTTTAAAATAACACCATTTGGTATTTCATCATCCTTTTGTGAACCATCCTCTGTTCCTACCAATGAAAGTTTTACAGCATCCGCTTTTTCCACGGCTTCCACCGGCCAGCCAAGATAACTGGCAACGGCTTCGATATTTGATTCCTGCCCGGATTGTGCCAGCGCGTGTTTGGCGTTTCGAACTGCTTTTGCCTGCTGCCATTTTTCTTTGGGAACTCTTATTAATGTTTGTTTTCTGATAAAATCAATAATGGTGCCGCGAATTCGGGTTGCCTTATACGCCTCCGGGTTTTTCTCCGGATCAATTTTTTTCTTTGCTTCCAGAAGGCCGATAATGCCGGTATGGTATAAATCGTTTAATGTTAAAATATCTTTCATATTGTCAGACCAGTATGTTTTATAAATCCATGCAGCAATTTTTTTCACCATATTCATCTCATTTTCGGTGATTGTGGTTTTGGTATCCATTTTTTTATGCCTTCAAAAGATATATCGACGGGTCTGTAATATTTTCAATTTTTTTCTACAAAAAATATCAAAAAATAAGATATTCGTTTAACCGCAGTTTTATTTAACCGCAGTTCTATTTTTGCGATTATGCGAAAAAAATATGAGTTAAGATTTTTTTTGTGTTATGGATCATAAATGGCGCACACCTAAAAATCAATGATTTATTATTTGTAACCGACTGAAACCAGAATGAAAAAATAAAAACTTGAATATTTGTAATTTTCGTCGATAATACGAATATATGATATAGATTGAAGGATAGAAGGATATGATCGACTTGAACCCTTATTTTTCCCTGCATTAGACCGGTGCAACCGATGCGAACGGTAACATTTTTTTGCATGGGGAAATGGAAACCTGAAGGTTTCGGCTACACGGTGAAGCGGCACCACCCAATGTAGCGGCGGCCTTTAGGCCGCCATTCCTGGAACCTTGAAGATTACGGGATTCTGGAAGGCTAAAGCCTTCCGCTACACGGAGAGAGGCGGCACCCTATGTAGCGGAGACCTTCAGGTCCCCAAAACCGAAACCAACAGGTTCCGGTTTTAACGAGATAATAATAAAACCCCCAAAAATCATTTTAGGCATCACTTATGAAATATCTCAAAAAACAATGTCAAACGATACATTTTAAATCAATCAGGCTTAAACATCTTTGGTTAATTCTTGTATTATTGATATGGGCAATCAGCGTATCCCCCGGTTATGCAACATCACGCGGGATCAACGTAATAGCCAAAACCCCTTCCGGAGAAACACGCACGATTCCTTTATATTCATCCGGATATTATGCCTTGGTGATCGGTGCCGGGGATTATAAAAATGGATGGCCGGATCTTAGAAATGCAGTGTCAGATGCGGAAGTCGTGGCCGAAAAGTTTAAAGGCCTGGGCTGGGAGGTTCGGTTACTTAAAAACCCGGACAGTGAAAAACTTGAAGATGCGTTAAACCGGATTATTGTGGACCAGGGAAAAGTCAAAGACAAAGGCGTGCTGATCTGGTTTTCCGGCCACGGGCATACGTTAAAGGAGGCTGACGGCAGCAACCTGGGCTATATCGTACCGGTGGACGCGCCGTTGCCTACTGAAAATGAATTCCAGTTTATGCGAACAGCCATTGATATGCGAAAGATTGAAACCATTGCCCGCAGGATAAAGTCAAAGCATATGCTGCTGGTGTTTGACTCCTGCTTTTCCGGCTCGATTTTTAATATCAACCGGGCAGCGCCCAGCCCGTATATCCGGGAAAAAGTGGCCGAACCCGTCCGCCAGATTATCACGGCCGGAGATGAAAACGAACCGGTGCCGGATAAATCTGTATTTAAAACCGTGTTTCTCCAGGGCGTGTTCGACGGGTACGCGGACCGGAACACCGACGGGTTTGTCACCGGCGAAGAATTGGGTGCATATATGGCTGAAAACGTCATCAACTATTCAAGGGGGAGCCAGCATCCCCAGTACGGAAAAATCAATCATCCGAAACTCGACAAGGGTGATTTTGTCTTTTGGGTGGCAAGTTCCGGTGCGCAGACTGATACGCCGGCGCCCAGGCCGTCAAAGACCAGCCTTTCAATAACGAGCAATATTTCCGGCGCTTCGGTGTATCTGGATGGTCAGCAAATCGGCTCAGCGCCGATACAGCATAAAACAGTTGATTCCGGTCTGCACAAGATTCGGGTAACAAAAGCCGGCTATGAAGCTTATGAAACCAGCGTTACAATTGGTGCCGGCCGTCATGTGACCCTGGATGCGGTTCTTGAAAAAGAAGCCCCTGCTGCCGGAAATCTTTATGTGAATGTCCGGCCGTCGGATGCAAAAATCCGGATTTTAAACATCGGCCCGGCGTATGCGCGGGGAATGGCACTTTCTTCGGGAGATTATCATGTGGAGGTGTCGAAAGATGGCTATGAAATTAAAAATGAATGGGTTGCGGTGTCGGCTGGTGAAGACAGGTATGTGACCATAGTTTTGAAACAATCTGTTTCAACCTTTGTAGCGGAAGGCTTTAGCCCTCCATCTTCCGCAACCGTTAAAAAAATCACCAATTCCCTGGGCATGGAATTTGTCTATATTGAACCCGGCACGTTCATAATGGGCAGCCCGCCTGATGAATACGAACGACAAGATGACGAGGTCCAGCACAGGGTGCTCCTGACAAAAGGATATTACATGCAGGTCACGGAGGTGACCCAGGGGCAGTGGATTTCGGTGATGGGGTCCAACCCGTCCGGATTTTCAAATTGCGGTGGTGATTGTCCGGTGGAACAAGTTACGGGTGAGGATGCGCAGGAATTTATCCGGAAGCTGAATCAGCGTGAAGGTCATATTGTATATCGCTTGCCCACGGAAGCTGAATGGGAGTATGCATGCCGGGCGGGCAAAGGGACCCCGTTCAATAAAGGTTCCTGCATATCTATATATCAGGCAAATTATAATGGCAATTATCCATATCCCGGCTGTCCTAAAGGGCAATATCGGAAGGCACCGATAAAGGTTGGCAGTTTATCACCTAATGAATGGGGTTTATATGACATGCACGGCAATGTCTGGGAGTATTGCCAAGATTGTGGTGAATATCCATCTGCTACAGTTACTGATCCCGCGGGAAATGGTTATGAACGCCGTGGCGGTGGCTTTGCCGATAGCGCCCGCTGTTGCCGTTCAGCCTTTAAAGGCAGCCGCAACATTGCAGCAAGGATTGACTCCATTGGTTTTCGCATTGTTATGAATCCTGGTCAGTAGAGCCAAGCAAGGAAACGGGAAAAAGGCATGATCGCACCGCATAATGTAGCGGAAGCCTTCGGGCTTACATAATAGAAGGCTGAAGTTATCCGTTACGATGGATATTCTATTTGTCGGGATGAAAACCTGTATCCTTTGGGGCTGAGGTTTCTCGTAAATCAGAGATTGGGCGATATCGATACAAATGGGGAGACATAATGAATACCAGTTCTTTTGATTTCAAGCGTTGTGGAAGAGCACTGCTTGTCTGGGTTCTTTTAATAACATTAATTTTCACTGGTGGATGTGTGGCGATTCCGGCCGGGCAGGAAAGAGTCAGTACTTATGAACTTAGCCGGAAAAAGGTAATAGATAAACAAGTTCAAAAGACGGTATTGAGCCCTAAAAATGAGTCTTATAGTGGAGACCTGAGCGTCCACTTTAATAGTGTATACAAGCATAGTTCATATGACCTGGTTTCAAAAGAGGTGAATGGATATCAAAAAAAAGTGATCATAGGCTTGTATCCTGGAATTGGCAGTAATTGGTATGTTGGTGAAAATATCCATAATTCATATTCTGATGATATAGGTGTTGCTATTATTGCTCCAATTGTCAATTGCACTCTCTTACTACCTACATTGGTCCCATGGTTTTCTGAGTTTGGCAGGGGATGGGAACCTGCCAAAACCTTGGGGAAAGGCGGGTTAAGCAAAACAACTCCTCTATTTTCTTTAATCGGCTGGGCAAAAACTGGCAAGCAATTTGAAGAAGAGAAAGAGACAAAAGAGAATTTTAATGATAAAAATATCAAAGAGGCAATTTCAAACAAGTCGATAACAGCTTCTATAAATTCCGGCCTTTTGAATATCGATCAAAAAACTGATTATTCAGGTGAGTGTGTATTTAAGCCTGATGAATGGCCGATTTTAAATGAAAGTGACGTTGAGGTTGTACTTCGTTCGAAAGACACACAACCAGCGCCGAACAAAGTTGAAATTACAATACCTCATGAAATTGTCGGGTCCAATTTACATAAAAAGATCATGGATGCTGATTTTCCTTTTGACACTATTTATATCGATGGAAAACCAATCGATTTTACAAAAGGCACGCCCAAACTTGCACCCAGACCTCTGATAAAAGCAGAAATAGTCGAACAACTCTCCGGCGACCCTTCAGTCTCACGTGTGAAGCTAACCGCGAAAAACAAAGGTCGGGGCACATTATATCGGTTTTTCGGCAAAACCCGCAGTGACATTGACTTGTTAAACAACCACCTCATCATATTCGGCAAAATTAAACCCGGTGAAATCATCACAAGAGAACTTCAATTGCCGATCCGAACCATTTCGGAAAAAGATCGGGCTGCGGTGGATATTGAATTTTTCGAGACCAATAATAACCAGCCCATGGCATTATCCCTGAACATTGACGGGCAAACCCTGTCCCGTCCGGTATTAGCTTATACATATACGATCATAGATGATCCGGCCCGGAGCAATCAGGCCGTGGGAAACGGTGACGGCATTATTCAGATCGGGGAGTCAGTGGATCTGGTGGTTACCGTCAAAAATACCGGAAAAGCGGCTGCCCGAAATGCTGTTCTTGAAATTCAAATGCCGGATAACCCCTCGCTGACAACCTATGGCGACACCCGTATCCTTTTGGGCGATTTTCCACCCGAAACTACGGTCAGCAAGATATTAAATGTGCAGGTCAAACCCACCAGCACCATGTCACAAATACCGGTTCAGGTGAGTATTGCCGAAGATTCCTTTTTATTCTCCTTAAATGAAAAAACGATTTTGCCGTTTAATGCGAAAATTCAACCCGCCATTATCGCCATCAATGAAATCCGCTATGTGGTTGAGCAAACGGCCGTGATGCGCAAGGGGGTGGCGAGCAGCTCGCCTGAATACGGCCGCGCACCCAAGGGCACCCGGTTAAAAGCAATCGGTGAAATTGGTGACTGGATGCAGGTGGAAGTCCCACAAAAAAATTCTAATGAAAAAGAACGGGTTTGGATTGCCCGTCAGGCCACAAGCCATCAACCGCCTGATGGGAAAATGCAGACCGTACCCATTGTTGTGACGCAATTTAAAATGCCGCCGGTGATTACATTTGTGGAACCTGCCGGCGATATCAGAGTGACAGAAGACTCAATCCGTGTGGTCGCCAGTGTGACTTCTTCGTCAAGTAGTTTAAACAATGTTTCACTTTATATTGCATCACCGCCATATAAAAATTTTGTGAAGCGGGGCATAAAAATCAGGCCGAAAGAAGATTTAACCGGTCAAGAATTCAGCAAGGGAGAACGGATTCTTCGGGATCTGATCCAATTTCCGCTGGGCAAAACAGATATTAAGATTGTGGCGGAAAATGATTTGGGTGAAATCAGTGAGCGGTCTATATCAATTACCCGGACTGAGAAAATTGGGGAAACATTTCTGCTTTCCGTCGGCGTAAACAAGTATCCCGGTGCCAAAGCACTGAATTGCGCGGTGAGTGATGCACAGATGTTTTATAATTATGCCATGAACAATTTTAATATTGATGATAACCGCAGCTGGCTTTTAACCGATCAATCCGCAACGCGGGATGCCATCATGGGGCGAATGGCTGAAATTACCGGAAACGTCAAAAAAGAGGATAGTGTAATCATTTTTTTGGCAGGCCATGGCCACATTGAGCGGCTCGGGATGATGGAAGAAAAATATTTCGTGCCGTATTTAGAGCAATGGGGTGGATTTGTCAGCCGGGGGATTGCTATGTCTGATTTTAAACGATTACTTTCATCCATGGCGGCGGAAAAGATTTTTGTTATTGCAGATGCCTGCTACAGCGGTGAAATGATTGCGATGCGAGGTGGCAAATTATTCTCTGGCCTTGGCGGAAAAGGCCGCATAGTATTGGGGTATGAAGGCCCGGCGCGGGAAGATGCCCAACTGGGACATGGATATTTGACCTACTATTTTGTGGATGGGATTCGCACCGGAAAAGCGGATCAAAACAAGGATAACCGGATATCCATCCGCGAAGCTTACGAATATGCTGATGAAAAAATTAAAAAAATTACCGGTGAAGGATTATGGATTAAAGGGGAGGGGGATTTGATATGGAATCGGTAGATATCAGATAACCTGAAATTATGGAAATAGGGCGGTGAAAATGCCTATGTTTGGGAGTGAAATTTCTAAAATGCAATCAGTTAGCTTGGCCCGATCCCAAATCGCAAATCGAAGTTATTGGGAAGCCTAAAGGCTTCCGCTACATGGTGATGTGGCGCCACCCCATGTAGCGGCGGCATTTATGCCGCCACACCGCGAACCTTAAAGGTTCGGGAACAATGGAAACCTGAAGGTTTCCGCTACAAAAACCGAGGCGCTACCGAATATTGTAACGGAGACCTTCAGGTCTCCATTCCCGGGGCTTATATTGCCCCGAAACAATGAAAATCTCATGGTTTCAGTTAAGGAAAAATGATGAAAATAAGAAAGAATAAATGGTTTCTTCTAATCTGGATGTTCATTCTTTTAACACCGGGTTTTGCCGAAGCACGCGGCGGCTGGGCCGTGATTGTCGGGATTGACACATACCACA
>CAZQLG010000022.1:0-18112 GCA_964594105.1 uncultured Desulfococcus sp.
CCTAAGTAAATTGTCCAAAATATTGATGGTTTTTATGAACTCTTTACTATGTCTGAAATAAATGAAGCCTTTAAATTTCACTTTATCGTATCTTTTTTGTGAGAATTAGATGAAAAAAAAGATATTAGTTCGCCCCGTGCGGCTTCGTTTATTAAGCAGGTTCTATTGAGGTGACAAATGAGACAGGAGCAAAATGCATGTGAGAGATAATGTCAGGATTTTGGGTGAGACTGTTCTGAAAAAGGGTGATCCCGGCCTGATGCGAATAGAGGTTGAGAAAAGTATTCGTGGACATGAGATAGGTCGTGAAAGTGGTTTGTTCCGAGTGCCGCAAATTCTTGATTATGATGAATCCAAGGGTGAGGTGGTCCTTGAACGTATTGCCGACATTCGTGCGGTGAGGCACGCGGTGTCTTTTGACAAGCAGTATGGTGATGTTCTGGAACGTGTCGGCGTGGCTCTGGCTATGATTCATAGAAAGCTCGAATTGCCGAAGGGCATGGTCGAGGCCTTGCCAGATGAATTTGTTTTACGGGGCAATGAAGTTTTCCTCCATGGTGATTTTAGCATTAATAATGTCTGTGTTGGCAATGAAAGTCCCACCATTGTCATACTTGACTGGCAAATGACAAAGGTTCATGGCGGTAAAGCTACTTATGGAACGAGGTACTTCGACTTGGTCTGGTTTGTTAATAACCTTTTTTCGAAACCCTTTCACAATTATTTGCCCGGTCCGCCCGTTGGACGTGGCGCAAGAAGATTCCTTGCCGGTTATTTGGGCGCTTGTGACGTTTCCTTCAGTGTCCGAGAATTCGCCGCATATATGAAGCAGTTTTACAGGACCAAATTGGCACTGAGAAGACAAAGTCTGGCATGGAATAAACGTCTTCAGCTGGCACCTGGGCATATATTCTGGCGGATGTTTATTGATTCGGTTGCGTCTGATAACGAGATATGCGGCTGACTTCTTGGATAAATAGCAGCCATTCATGGATGGACACTGAATAAAGTCGATTTTGGTTTCAGGAGTATTTATGTCATCTGACTATCGCCAATCACACTTAAGAGCCGATAAAGGACGATCCTACCACAGTCAATTCGTGGATAACCCACATCGTTCACTTATATGGAAGCTCGAGAAAGAAAGGCTTGATACGATAAGGCATTGTTATTATACTGACCGAGAGATCCATCATCTCGATTTTGCCTGCGGGACTGGTAGAATACTTGAACACTTTGAGAAAGACGCTGTCGTGTCTGTCGGTGTTGATCTGTCGCCAAGCATGCTTGACGTGGCCAGAGAGAGACTGCAGCGCTCCGAGATTATTGAGGCCGACATTACCAGAGATGACGTGCTTGGAGACCGTAAGTTCAATCTTATCACGGCTTTTCGCTTCTTCCCGAATGCTCAGATTCAACTGCGGCGTGAAGTTATGAGTCAACTTGTCCGACATCTGGATGATGACGGTTGCATCGTATTTAACAATCACAAAAACGATACGAGTTTGTTTTATCGTCTGGCAAAATTGCTCCCGAGCGGAGGCGATGCGGGAATGAGAATGACTGAAGTTACCGAACTGGTTAGTGAGTTCGGCTTGAAGATTAAAAAAATATATCATGCAGGCGTCTTTCCGTCCACGGAAAAGCATTTGTTGCTTCCAAGGTTTTTGCTTGGTCCTCTGGAGAGAAGGTTATCCGCCTGTAGCGTATTCCGCAATCTGGCGGTTGACCTGATTTTTGTGTGCAAACGTGATCAATAGTCTATCCAAGCCTGAGCGCCACGAGGGATGATTTATTTCCCCCGAGTCCCTCCGGATCGTCATAAGGATGAGAATAACAAGCGATTCTGCTACGAGTGACGCCGCATTTGCCGAGAGCCTAACGTGTCGAAATCTGGCGGTTGGCGACACAGCATTCGTCAGAAGCCCTCACCGCTTTACTGCCAACGTCCAAATTCGATTAGATGAAAGATGGAAATCCAATAGATCAAAAAAGAAAGAGTTCATTTTTTTCTGCTGGGTGCTTTTCTGAACAAGAAGTTTGGGTATGGTAAAAACTAAACCTTGAATTCATTGTTGGTCCAATAAAACATGCATAAACAGCAGGCTAAAATTATGACAATTATTTTGATTGGAGGGGATATTTGTCCAATTAGGCGAAATTATAAAAGCTTTGTTGAAGGGAATACATCCATCCTGTTTAATGATTTATTGATCCCTTTCAGTACCGCTGATTTATCAATAGTAAATTTGGAATGTCCAATAGTAAAGGAGGTGTCTCCCATATCAAAATCCGGACCAATTTTAGGTGCAGATATTCAAAGTATGCAAGTGCTTAAGGATGCAAACATCCAAGTCATTAACTTAGCAAACAATCATATCCTCGACCATGGACCAATGGGGGTAGAAAATACAATTTCTGTCTGTAAAAAGGTCGGCATCTCAACTGTGGGTGCAGGCAAAAATTTGGATCAAGCAGGCGAAATTTTGCAGTACAGAACAAGTAATCTAAAAATTGGTATAATGGCATATGCCGAACATGAATGCTCTATTGCATCAAAGACTTCAGCTGGGGCCAACCCTTTAAACTTGATGGATTATATTAAAAAGATCAGGCAGCTTAAAAAAAATACAGATTATATCATTGTCTTATTGCATGCTGGAAAAGAACATTATCCCTATCCTCCTCCGCAATTACAGCAATTATGCCGTTTTATGATAGAAGAGGGCGCAAATGCAGTAATTTGCCAGCATTCTCATTGTGCTGGTGCTTATGAAGATTATCATGATGGACACATTATTTATGGGCAGGGAAATTTGATTTTTGATGCATATCCACGAATAGATAATTTATGGTGTCACGGTTATCTTGTAAAGCTTTGTATCAGTGGAAATGGAAAATCAAATATGGAGATTGTACCTTTTGTTCAATCTGATAATCAAATTGGTGCAAGGCGAATGTCAAAAGAAAATGAATCAATATTCTTGAGTGAATTAGGAGAAAAATCTGCAAAGATTAAGGATATTGATTTTGTTGAAAAAGAGTGGGAATCATTTTGTAAGCAGTTTAGATATACCTATTCTAGCATATTCCGTGGTCATAATCGTTTGTTTCGTTTTTTAAATCGTTTGTTTCATTTTTCTGATTTATTTTATACGAAACACGATCAATTGGTATTGCAAAATATCGTCAGATGCGAATCACACCGAGAGGCCATTATTGCTATGTTGTCTACAGCAAAATAAAAATTTCTAAAAAAATTTTACAGATGGGCTAAAAATGTTTAAGCAACTGGCTTTTATTTTAAAAAAAAAGAATTTATTCCCCAGTATAAGGGCAAAAATTCAAAAACATGTCAACCTGTTAGAAATCAGAACAGCAAACTGGGCAGCTAAGGATCCATTCGCAGAGGATCCTCCAGAATTCAACTATGAATCAAAATATCCTTATAAGTTAGGCATAATCAAGGAATTTTGGCACAATCACAAATATTACATAGGCGCCTGCCGTGATCTGAAAGTTTCTTATAAATTATTGGATATAACGGAACCTGACTGGCGAGAGGCAATACTAACATCAGAGTGCGATGCATTTTTAGTCTACCCTTCACCGCATATCAGTGTGTGGAAGCAAATGTATGATGAACGACTGAAAATACTTGTTGATTATGATGGAATTATAATATTTCCATCTCTTGAAGCTTTGTGGATTTGGGAAAGTAAAAGGAGAATGCACTACTGGCTTGAAGCAAACAATATCTTGCATCCGAAAACATGGATTTTTTATTCGCGAAAAGAAGCCTTGTCTTTTGCCAAATCGGTATCTTTGCCAATAGTATATAAAAGTGATTTAGGATCAGGTGGAACAGGTGTAATTATTTTCCGGGTTAGATCTAAATTAAGGCGGCATATTAATTGCTGTTTCAGAAAAGGATTTACAACCTACCGACGCGGCCCAAATGATAAGGAATGGGGCTTTATTATCTTTCAGGAATATATTGACAACGCGAGGGAATGGCGAATGATTCGCGTAGGAGAGTCATATTTTGGATATGAAAAACTTAAGATTGGTGATTTTCATAGTGGATCTCACAAATGGAAATATTCAAAACCTCCATCGTATTTACTGAGTCTAACCAAGAAAATAACTGATCATGGTGGCTTTCTGAGTATGGATATTGATATTTTTGTAACTCCAGATGGTAAATATTTGATTAATGAACTTCAACCATTTTTTGGCATGGGAAATCCTTATGAGATGTGTGTTGTTGATGATAATCCAGGAAGAATGGTAGTTAATCAAAAAGATGGTTCCTGGATTTTTGAAAAAGGTAATTTTTGTCAGAATAATCTATGTAATTTACGAGTTGAAACATTATTGAATATTCTTAATTCGCAGAAGATCATGGGTTAGTAAACATTATTCTTATAAGATTTTATCTCGTTTTTTATATTTTGTGGTAGCCATTTGTTTAATTATAGCGAGCGAACGAAGCCATTTTAAAAAACATGAGAATACTGCATGTCGTAGCAAAGAAAAAAGGGTTTGAAGTAAATCCGTCAGTTCACGCACAAATTGAATCTTTGAAAAAGATATTGGATATTGATGTGTTTGTATATGAAGCGTCATCACTGGTCAATTACCTCCATGCATTATATTTTTTGCATCATCGAATAAAATATCAAAATTATGATTTAATCCACGCCCACTTTTCTCGCAGTGCACTTTTAAGCCTATTAGCGTGCTATAATAAAATTCCCGTAATCGTTTCATATATGGGTACTGATTTATTGGGTAAAAATCAACTGAATGTCTGGATCAAACGTTTTGTGACCAAAAAAGTTTCTTATCAAATTGTAAAGTCGAAAGAAATGATAACATACCTCCCACCCTCTAAGTCAATATCGGTTATTCCAAATGGCGTCTGTTTTGAGCGTTTTCATCCAATAAAAATGGAAGAAGCAAGAAAGCAACTAGGTTTGGAGAATGATATTGTATATTTTCTTTTTCCTGGAAGTCCTCACAGAAAAGAAAAAAACTTTCCGCTGGCAGAAAAGGCAGTGAACCTTGCACAGAAGTACCTTGGAAAAAAAATTGAGTTATTGACTATATATAATGAAACTCACGAGAGGGTTAACTTGTTTATGAATGCATGCGATATCGTTTTATTAACTTCAACATATGAAGGATCACCAAATGTCATAAAAGAAGCCCTGGCCTGTAATTGTCGTATTGTTTCAACAAATGTTGGCGATGTGAAAGAACGTCTTGAGGGCGTAAAAGGGTGTTTTCTTGCAGAGCCCAATCCAGAAGATTTTGCAAAAAAAACATTAAAAGGGTTGACAGCATGTAAAAAGACCAACGGGCGAGAAAAGATAAAAGAATTGAATATTGCTTTTATTGCAGAAAGGATAAAAAAGCTATATCATTCAATAGCAATGGATAAAAATAAACCCTCATGACTTATCAATTTTAAATTTTCGCAACGAGATGAAACTACAGATGAAACTATTCCCCCTTTTATATGTTGCATTTGTCTGCTATGCACCCGTGGTTGGAAACCTTACTCCCAGACTGTATGGTGATATAAAATTAGAGTGGCTATTATTTTATTCCCTGTTGATTTTTTTTTTCGTAAAACAATGTGTTAGCAAGAATCTCCGGACAGGCGGATCACTATTCTTTACTGTTCTGCTATATTCTAGCATCGTTTTAATATCCGTTGTATGGGCGCCGAACTATACTTATGATATGCATACGATAACGCGCATTTTTGCCAGAGTAATTAGCCCGTTGATCATTTTATTCATGGCGATGAACCTTTTTAACGACGATGACGCATCACATCATTACATCAAGCATCTTTTATGGGCCTCATGTTTTATCTCGCTTATTAATATTTACCAAATATTATTGGGCGGGGGATATGGGGATGAGAAATTTAGAGCTTCTGCAAATTTCCTTAATCCTAACGGAGTGGCTATATTTCTCGTATCAACATTACCGTGCCTTTTATATGCTTTTGAAAAAAAACTACTTAATAAAAAATTGGGTTTATTGTTTATGATCGTCATTGCTGGCGGCGTCATCAGTACCGTATCGAGAAAAGGTATTTTTTCAATGGTGTTGGTATATTTTCTTTTTTACTTATATAAAAGGCAATTTAAAAAACTGATTATTTCTTTTCTTGTGACTGTGCTTGTAGTGATTGGATTGTCTAGTTACACAATAATAAGTCATCGGTTTGGGCAAGAACAGATACAAAAGCAATATACTGGGAAATATGAAATGGCGAAAGCAGGTTTCAGGATGTTTTTAGATAACCCGGTTATTGGTTTGGGGTACCGGGGATATTATGAAAATTTTGGTCGTTATTTTCCCCATGCAACGAATAGAAAATACAGCGCCCACAATATTTATATTACGGCTCTGGTGAATTACGGAATTGTTGGTTTTATACCATTTTTAGCGATTTTTCTTATCCCTTTGGTTGCTTCAGTAAAAATATTGTTTCTGAAACAAAGAATCGATGCGAGTCAATATAATAAAGATATGGCGCTTATTTGTATCCTTACGTTGATCCCATTTATGCTTTGCGGATTTTACGCTGGCGGCTTATTTTACAACTATAGCATACTCTATATACTCTATTCAAATACCGCACTTTTTTTATCAATACCTTCATGTCATCGCCTTGGTGGCGATGATCGTGCTTGATTTATGGGGGCTAAGGTTCTTTATTATGAATACTCCAGACAATAGATTTCTTGGAATGAAGTTTGCAAAGTATTAGGATGTTTATTGGTCGTCTTGTAAGAATAATGAGACTATTCTTTTATTTTATTATTTTAAAACATCTGCCACCCACCTATTACCCTGTGAGTGGAAAACTTGTTAAACAATTGAGATACTTATGCTGTAAACCATTGTTTAGATCTTGTGGCCTGAATGTGACTATTGAATCAAAGGCTGTTCTCCCTTTTCATAAAGTAGACATTGGAAATAATTCAGGGATTGGTCTAAATGCTCGAATAGGTTCGATAAAGATTGGGGCTAATGTCTTGATGGGTTCAGATGTGATGATTCTGACTCGGAATCATAACTATGACAAGGTAGAAATCCTGATAAGATTACAGGGCGATGCTGAAGAACAGCCAGTTATTATTGAAAATGATGTTTGGATAGGGGCAAGAGTTATTGTCCTGACTGGCGTACATATTGGGAAAGGGGTGGTTATCGGGGCCGGTGCCGTAGTGGCAAAAGATTTACCAGATTACTCAATTGCGGCCGGCAATCCAGCTCGTGTAGTGCGGGTACGAGACTGAATTTGTCATGACTATGGAGATGGCTATGGAATTATCGGAATGTCAATATAAAAATATATACATATTATTTGTAGCTTCCATTGCTTTATTACTGGTTACTTCAATTGCGTGGTCATCAACAAATCTCGGCAATGGTTTTTACGACCATGGAGTTGTTGCTCCTTATAGCCAACGACGCGGCATTGTCTCTACGGTGGATAATCAAGGGAAAAACATTATATTGATGTGGCTCATGGACTTCCGCGGCTGTTATGAACTCCTCAAAATAGATGCCTTGACAGGAAAAACTGAAGAATTCACCACCCCATTTTCTCCCGACGGAGATGCCCCTTACACCTCTATCCTGTCCAGCCAAAATAAATTTTATGCGCATTTTAACAGTCACTTCATCGAATTTGATGTTCGCAAACAGAGCTTTACATTTATTCAGGAAACAACCCCCAAAACAGCTATGAGTATGACTGAAGATGACAATGGTGTTATATGGTCGGTCACATACCCGCAGAGTGCACTTGTCTCTTATAACCCTCATACAGGAGAATTCAAAGACTATGGTCAAGTTTATAAACAGGATTGGTCACAATACCCTCGTTACATAGCAGCTGATGATAAAGGGTGGATCTATTTTGCTTTAGGTAAGACAGCCAGCCAGATTATTGCCTTTGATCCTTCCACTGCAAGGGCTTTACCTGTGATTCCTGAGTCTGATCGTAAGTATGGATTGGCCTACGTATACCGTGATCTCATTGGGAAAGTTTATGGAAATTCCCTAGAAGGGGCATCTGATGGATGGTATGAATTTTACGAGGGACGAGGTACAAAAATTGGTAGTCACCCATTAATCAATAAAAAACCGTATATTACTAGAACGCAGGATTTGTTCCATAGATCATTTCCTGATGGAGAAATAATCAAAATCTTTGACTTGGATAGTCGGCGACTGGTTATATCAAAAGATTACCAGGAAATTAGGGATTTGCATTTCAATTATTCATCTGAAGGTCCCCTTGTATTGAGTATGGGGGCGGCCCCTGACGGTACAATTTATGGGGGCACATTTTTCCCTCTCCATTTTTTTAGTTATAACCCAAAAACCGACCAGTTGTTGAGCCGACTATGCTATGGGCAGTGGAACACGGTTGCCAGCCAAAATGATAAAGTTTTTATTGGTGGCTACTCTAAAGGTTTGTTGCTGGAGTGGGATCCTTCTCAAACTTGGGTGTCTACAGAAAAGGATAAATCAGGATGTAATCCTGTTTTTAGGTACGAAGGTACACCCGAAATCAACCGTCCTCATAAGCTTTTACCACATATGGATGGCAAGACAATCATTTTAGCAGGAACACCAGACTATGGGCTAACGGGTGGTGGTCTAATGTTTTGGGATCGAGAAACCCAAAAACTTCAAATATTAAAACATAATGAAATAATTCCTGATCATTCCACTTATAGTCTTGTCTCTTTGTCTTTGAACCTTATTCTTGGTGGGACGACGACTGCACCTGGGTCAGGCGGTATAAAATTGGCCAGCGAGGCCGAGCTTTACCTCATGGATCTGAACTCCAAAAAACTCCTTTGGCATCAAGCCATCCTGCCAAACGTCCAGGCATACCCTGACCTTTGTTTAGCGAAAAATGGGTTGGTTTATGGTATTTCGGACAGTAAAATATTCTTTGTCTTCGATACAGTCAAGCGAAAAATTGTTTATCAGAGCAATATATCAGAACAAATACCGTATAGACAGGGTCCTCGTGTTTTTATTACCAGCCCGCAAAACATATATATACTTTATTCCGATGGTATCGCACAAATCGATCCAGAAACTTACAAATTTACTAGGTTAGTTACTTCGCCTGTTCCCATAACTGTAGGTGGTGAATTTCTCGATGGTCGAATTTTTTTTGGTAGTGGTTCGCATCTTTATAGCTATGTTGTGGAACCACTACAACCGCAAAATAAAAAGCAAGCTCCTACAAATTTGAAACTACACTGAGGAGGTACCTATGAAACGCATATTTGCTGTAATATTCATGATGTTGTTGCTGGCAGTTCCGGCCTGGGCGACAGATTACTATGTTTCAACCACTGGCAGCGATATGGCCCCTTACAACTCGGTTGAAAAAGCGGCCACTACCATTAAGACCGTAACCGACTACATTGCCAATTACGGGAATCCCGGGAGTACTGTGTATATTAGCGAGGGTACGTTTGGCTCAAGCAGTGACTATTTCAAATTGATCAGTGTCAACCTTGCCGGTACAACCTTTGTCGGGTCCGGAAATACTAAAACAATTATTTCAACCAACACGCAGAGCTATACTGCAAATATTGGCGCCGATGTCGACTATGTAACGTTTTCCGAACTGACCCTGAAAAACACCCGCACGATAAATACCTATGGCGATACACTTACCACAGCATCAGGTTGCGTTGGGTTGACGGTCAACGACTGTATCCTGATTTCCAGTTCGACCACAGTTTACAATGTTAAATTGTTAGGTGATGATAGTACTTTCAACCGAGTGGAATTCCGCTACACTGGTGGTAGCCATATGTTTACCATAAAGGTCGAAGACGGAGACGCCGACTTGAATTACTGCCTGTTCCGGGCTGACACAACGGCCAAATACGGTGGGGGTATCTGGCAGGCTTCGACCGGGACAACCAATATCAACAATTGTGAGATTATGGATGCTGGCGGACATGGGGTTTACGCCTCATCTGGGGTGGTAAATATTCGCAACAGTATTGTGCAAGCTGGTATTAACAATCATAACAGCTTCTGTGTCAGGAATAACGGGGCTACGGTTAATGCCTACAACAACCTTTGGCTCCCGGCACTATGGATAGCCAACGCAACTACTAACCTGACAATCGATTCTAATAATCAAGAGTCGGTATTGCCAAAGTTCATATCCAAAGCTCGGGGCGGGTTTATCATCCCTTGGGTGGATGACCTGTCCAACCTTGACTATGCCCTGAGCGTGGCGACTCTGTTGGGTGCTCGATCTATGCAAGGATGTTTTGCTGTTCCAACGGCTGGAATAGACAGCACAGACGCCACGGAACTGAAAACTATGGTTTCTGGAGGTAATATGGAGGTTACGGCGCATAGCTGGAGCCATCCCAACTTGTCTTATACGCATGGCATTTATATCTCTTACTCAGGCACCGATAGCAACCCGACAGTTACGGTTACATCCAGTGAAATCCAGTTGACGACGGATGAAGGTAATGACGACTTGATAATTGACCGAAGTACCGACACCACATTTGGTGATATCAACGCCTATAGCGGTGAACATAACTGGGTGATTAATAATTCAACCACCGACGGACAGACAGGCAATTTCAGTACATGGATGTTGACCAGCAGTCTGGTTTCCAGCATGTCGGCTACTGCCGCGCCTTGTGATATTGACTTGGATCGTTCTGGTATTTCCAGCGGCTATTTCAAAAATGAGATTGCCGACAACATTTCGCAGCTTGAAGGATGGATCGGCGACACTATTGATCCACAAACCGGAGTCATCTATAAATGCACTGATTACGTCGCGCCGTATGGCGGCGGTGACAGTGACGTCAAAGCGGCGGTTATGGCGGCGGGGTACAAGACTTTCCGCTGGGTGCCGATTACACCTTATGAAAAATCTGTGCAGTATATGGTGCATTGCGACCTGTTTGCCATGTTTTCCGCTTCAGCACACGCGTATTTCAGTACGGGAGCGGGGGAAAGTGTTATCCGAGCACAAGCCCGGAATATGGGTTTTGCTGCGGCACATACTGGTATGGTTTTGGCGTTTTTAGCTCATAAAGACAGTGAATTAACTTTGGATGAATGGGGATATGTGCTGGATGAATGGAGTAAGATCGACGGGTTGACCGTGACCTCGATGCAACTGGTTGTTAAAAAGCTGGAGGCTGACTGGGCAGATGCCGGCAATGGGGTTTATATTCGTGAGTTTACTGCGGAGCCTGATTACCACCTGACTAAGGGCTCTCCCTGTCGGGATGCAGGAATAGAAATTTCAGGTGTTACTGATTCTTTTTACGGCACTGCTCCTGACATCGGTGCTTTTGAATATCAACCACCAATTGTTATTGACATCAAAATAAATCATGCCGACGGACCACTGGCGGTACAGCTACACGACCCCGCCAGCATGGAAATTGCCCTGAACACCGGGAATTACGCCGGGCTCTACGCCGACTGGTGGTTTATCGAAATAACGCCCTCGGGACAGATACGCTACCTGGACATCATGAACTATCCGGTCGTGGATTGGCGGCCGGGTATCAAGCCAACCTACCAGGGACCTCTCTTTGACATTCCCCTGGTCGATTTCCTGAAACTATCCACCAATGACCCGGGGGAATATGTCTTCTACTTCGCAGTTGACCTCATCATGAATGGCACAATCGATTTCGACGCCCTGTACTATGATTGCATCGAGATCGAGGTTCAATAGTTCGTAAATATTCGGCTAGTGTCATGTCATGCTTAATATGACGTATTAAATATGATATACTTTTTCATAATCACCCCTACCTATGGAGGATATGAGTATGAAAAAGTATATCGTTACCTTAACAAAAGAGGAAAGAGAATACTTAAACAAAATTACTTCTAAGGGTATCCATAAATCACAGAAAGTTATAAATGCCTTACTATTGCTTGGCTGTGATGAAGGAAACTTCCAGCAAAAACGTTCTACCAATGAAGAACTTGCCCGAGTTCTTAAAATCGGCATGAGGAAAATTGACCGGGTTAAAAAACGATTCATCGAAGAAGGCCTTGACATAACGTTAAACGGGAAAAAAAGGAGTCGAATATACGCCAAGAAAGCCGATGGCGATTTTGAAGCACACCTCATTGTCCTGAGTTGCAGTGATCCCCCAGAAGGTTTTTCCCGGTGGTCTTTGAGGTTGTTAGCCGAAAAAGCTGTTGAACTTGAGTACATTGACAATATTTCCCACGAGACTATTCGTCGGGTTTTAAAAAAAACGAAATCAAACCTTGGCGCCACCAAGGTTGGGTAATTCCTCCAGAACAAAATGGCAACTTTGTTGCTCATATGGAAATGGTGCTGGATGTTTACAAGCGTCCATTTGATCCAAGATTTCCAGTAGTATGCATGGATGAATCACCAAAACAGTTGATTGCAGAAACAAAAATCCCTATTGCAGCGTCACCAGGGCATATCGCCAGGCATGATTATGAATATAGTCGTTGCGGTGTCTGTAATATTTTTATGGCTTGCAAACCTTTAGCTGGAAAACGCATCATAAAAATCACTGAAAGAAAAACAAAGAATGACTGGGCTTATTTCCTTGAAGATATTGCAATCAATTACCCTGGCGCTGAGAAAATAACTCTGGTTATGGACAATCTGAATACTCATACTCCAGGGGCACTCTATGAGACCTTTAATCCCGACAAGGCAAAATCATTGTGGGACAGGTTTGAATTTGTCTTCACGCCAAAACATGGAAGTTGGCTGAATATGGCAGAAATCGAACTTAACGTTCTCCTTGGGCAATGCCTCAACAGGAGAATTGATATTATGGAAAAAATCATAAACGAAGTCAATGCATGGCAGAACGAATAAGGTTAGATTGTGTGAACGGAGCGAGCCACAATCTGAACCGTTTGTTGTACAAGCCCGGTAGCGGCATTCGGTTATACCCAAAAACATCATGACTATTGTAAACAGCTTATTGATCGGACATGCCCTGCTGGATGCCTGGGAAATTCTCGGAGAACAGCATTTTTTGGACATGGCCGTATCTATAAAAGATTGTCTGCTGAAGGTGTGCACCGCACCTGCGAGGGCGATACTTTCTGTTTCAGTTATACGCCCATAGATCGTACAGCAGTTCATAATGCCAATCTCCTTGGTGCATCATTGCTGATTCGCCTGTACCAGGTTGCCAGAGAAGCTGAATTGAGGGAATGTGCCTTGCAGAGCCTGGAATACAGCATGAAATACCAGCATGCAGATGGTTCATGGCATTATGCTGAAACCGACATCCAACACTGGATAGATTCTTTTTATACGGGTTTTAATCTGGAGGCTGTGAGGCGGTTTATGAATTTTGGTGAAGCTGAAAAATATCGCGCGGCTTATGAAAAAAGGGTCTGTTATTGCGCGGAAAACTTTTTGACATCATATTTGGGCAATCGGCATTTTGAAAAGGATATGGTAGAGTGAAAATCTGGATTGACCTGACCAACTCTCCCCATGTCAACTTTTTTGCCGGGATGATACGTGAACTGGAGAAAGACCATCAGGTGATTTTGACCTGCCGGCCTTTGGCTAATACGATTGATTTATTGGATTTGGAAGGTTTTGAGTATGATATCGTTGGCAGCCATTATGGTGCCAGCAAGATAAAAAAGCTGCTTGGCTTTCCCGTCCGTACCTTGCAGCTGCTCTGGTTTCTGCGCCGGAAAAAGATTGATGTGGCGATATCGCACAGCTCATTCTATTCACCGCTGGCTGCCCGTTTGTTGGGTGTGCCGAGTATTTATCTGAATGATAATGAACACGCGTCCGGCAATCGTATTTCTTTTCTCTGTGCTGACAAGATCATGATCCCCGAATTTTTGAGTCTCGACAAGGTTGTTCGTCAAGGAGCCCGGGAGGATAAAATCCTGCAATATCCCGGGGTGAAGGAAGGGGTCTATTTATGGAGTTATGGTGGTGATGGCAAAGTTGAAGACCCTTTCCCCAGGAATGGCCGGAAAAATATTGTCATCCGTTCCGAGCCCTGGACGGCCCAATATTATTCCGGTCGTAAAAATTTTATGGATCAGTTGTTGATTGAGCTGGTGGATAGGTATAATGTTATCATGCTTCCCCGTGGACAGGAACAGAAAGAGCATTATAGACAAGCTGAATTTGCCGGCCTGGTAGTTCCCGAAAAATCTATATTTTTGCAAGATATCATGGAGAGCTGCGACCTTTTTATCGGGGCTGGGGGAACGATGACCCGGGAGGCCGCCGTGCTCGGTATCCCGACTATTTCAGTCTACCAGGATAAACCGTTGGAAGTGGACAAGTATCTTATCCATTGTGGTTATATGGTCCATGAAATGAATCCTACGATTGATTTTATTGAAGCGTTTATCAACGACCGGAAAAGGTGCGCTGCTTGCGCTGATTTGTTGGACAAAGGTAAAGATGCCCATAATCTTATTCTGGAAACGTTATTGTCTCTGGGTGAAAGAAAAGCAGGAGAGCAGGCATGTTGAAAGGTGGCATTATTGGCTTCGGCCGCATGGGTCTGACCCATTTTACCATACTCAATAATCATCCCGATGTTCAGTTTACCGCGGTTTGTGACGCGTCTAAGCTGATGCGGAAAAATATAAGTCAATTCATGGGGCTGAAAACATTTGATGATTACCGGGTTATGCTTGACAATGAGGAGCTTGATTTTGTCATCGTCGCTACCCCGACCGTGACTCATGCTGAAACTGTTGCCTATGCGATTGGAAAAGGCATACATGTTTTCGTGGAAAAACCTTTTTCCCTGCAGCCTGATGAAGGCAGGGGGATTGTTGAAACGGTTAAGCAGTCTGCTCTGGTCAACCAGGTTGGCTACGTGATTCGTTTTAACGATGTTTTCCGGGAAGTGAAAAAGCTGCTGGTTGCCGGTGCCATCGGCGATCTTTATTTTTTCAAGATGGAAATGTTTTCGCCCACGGTGCTCAAGGAAGTTAAAAGCGGCTGGCGCAGTAAAAAAACGCAAGGGGGTGGCTGCCTGTATGACTTTGCTTCTCATGGCATTGATTTGATCAATTATATTGTCGGTCAGCCGGTGGATGTTGCCGGCAGTGTTTTGCAGAATATCTACTCGGTGGCTGTAGAGGATTTGGTAAGTACGACCATGCTTTATGACGGTAACCTACATGGCAACTTGCTGGTGAACTGGTGCGATGCCTCCTACCGGAAACCGGCATACCGGATGGAATTGTACGGGAAGCGGGGGAAAATTATTGCCGATCTGCATGCGTATAAGGTCTTTTTCAAGGAGGAGCCGCCGGTTGACGGCTTTGAACCGGGTTGGAACGCGCGCTATGTTACGGATTTTGTTGAGCCGGTGCGATTTTATGTCCGGGGTTTTGAATTCACCCGCCAGCTTGATTATTTTATCGAAAGTATTCTGACTGGCAGAAAAGATAATTTGTGTTCTTTTGCGGATGGACTGGCGGCTGACGTGGTGATCGAGAAAATAACCCGGGATGCCGCGGGAAGGAGCTGTTGAAATGGACAGGATTATTTTGGGTGATAACCAGTTTTTTGGCATCAACCATATGTCGGAAGATAAGGCCCAGGCCCAGGCGGAGCGTTTTCGGGATGTCGGGGCGATTATTGAAGTAATTGACACGGCTTATGACTGTGGGATCCGCGCTTTCATGTTCAATACTCATGACAAGGTGGCGCAGATTTGTGATCATTTCCGGGCGCATCCTGACCGCTATGCCGACCTGCGGCTGTATCCTTCCATGCCCTATGCGCACAAATATGCCAACGTGGTGGCCGAGAAGGGGATTTTCGGGGCCTTGAATGATTTTGTTTTTGCCGATGTTTCGATGAAACAGGCGATGGGTACGATTTATCGCGGTGGCAAGACGGTTTTTACCCGGGACATGATGGAGGTGATGCGCCTGCTGGTGGATGCCGAGATGAAGATGTTCCGGGGGCTGAATGTTAAGGTGGTTTTTTTGCAAAATATTGTTACGGACATCCTGCTGGGCATGGGAGTGAAAGAATGTTTTGTTGAATTTGCCGCCCATGTGCAGAAAAAATATAATGTTGAAGTGGGATTCAACACCATGAACATGCCGAAACTGGTGGATTTTCTGCTGGACTGCGGTTTGGCAAATCCCATTGTCTGTTCGTCAATCAACAAGATTGGTTATCTCATGAGTCCCGACATGGAATCATACGAAGAAGTTATGAATACTCGCACCTTTCGGCCGATGGCCATGTCGATCATGGCCTCTGGTGCTGTTCCGCCGCGTGAGGCGATTGAATATGTGGCCGGGCAGAAAAATATTAATTCCATTGTTTTCGGGGCCTCGTCCAGGAAAAATATTGAAGAGACGAAGAAAATTATAGAAGAGGCAAGCTGAAAAGAGGCAGGGGGAAAAAAAGATTGACGGGATTTTGAGTGTGGGGAATATAGTCGGTTGATGAAATTTTTTTTGACGATTATTATTGTTGCCATGCTGGCGGGGGTTTTTCGGGCTCCCGCCTTTCTGATTTGTGAGCGGCCACTGAAAAAGGCGGACTGCGTCATTGCCATGCTCGGCGATGATTTTTCGGAGCGGAAGCGGGAGGCGTTGTCGCTGATTGAAAAAGGAGTTGCCGATACCCTGCTGATTCCGGCCTGGAGGAAGATGATCCGCTACGGGGATTGGAACCTGGAGGCGCTGGAGAAAAAGACGGTGGCGGTGGCCGCCCGGCCCCAGGTGAGTGTCAGGCTTTTTGGCCGGCGTTTCGACCTGTATGAAAATACCCACCTGGAGTTGTTGCTGGCTCGGGAAATGATGGAAAAGCTGGGTTTGAAATCGGCGGTGGTGGTCAGCTCTCCCCGCCATATGCGCCGGTTGCAGCTGATTGCCGGCCAGGTGTTTGCCGACGGCGGCTATGACATCGGCCTGAAATCCAGCTCTTTGAAATCCTACGATTCCCTGACCTGCCTGCAGTCGGTCCGTTGCCGGAAGCATGTCGCCGGTGAATACCTGAAAATCGCCTGGTTCCTGGTCTATTCGTGGTTTGTGTGAGGGGATTACGTGAAGAAAAAAGGGGTCACACCTAGAACAGGACAAGAGGACAAGGGGACGTTCTTCAGATTATAAGTTTCCTGTATTTTGTGTGATTTTCCGATAATAAAAGTTCATGCCACGTAAATCAAGAATCGATGCACCTGGAATTCTTCATCATATTATTGTCAGGGGCATAGAGAGAAAAAAAATTTCAAAGATGACACCGATCGGGTCAAGCTTCTTGAACGCCTTGGGGTTATCACCTTTTCAGCCGGAGAAAATGGCCATAGAAGCGGGAAGGTTGATGGTTAGAAACATCAACGACTGCATAAAGAACGGTGAATCATTTGCTTTTGAAACGACTCTTAGCGGTAAGGGGTATGTTAACAAGATAAAAGACTGGAAAGAAAAACAATATGAAATTATAATCTATTATCTCAGTGTACCGACAGTTGAATTTGCAATCGAACGTGTAAAATTGAGAGTATCTCAGGGGGGCCATAATATCCCGGAACACGATATCAGGCGTCGATTTGAAAGAAGTTGGGTTAATTTTCAACAAATATACAGATCTTTGGCTGATTCATGGATTGTTTTTGACACTTCTGCAAATCAGCCGGTTATTATAGACGAATCGGAGAGTTAACAATGTGGAGACATAGGTGAGACATAGGGGACGTTCTTCAGATTATAAGTTTCTTTTGCAGGTTGATGCCACTCCACTTTCATCCTTATGTCAGCATCGACAGGCAATAACTTATAATCTGAAGAACGTCCCTGTCCCCCCTGTCCCCCTGCTGTCCCCCTCTGTCCCCGTCCTGTCCCCCTCAAACGGGTGCTTGGCTGGTGAAGTGAATATGCGGTAACCCGGGATGTTAGCCCTCCCAAAAAAAATTTGACTTCAACCGAATATGCATATACAATGTATATGCAGGGAATATTCAAAGAGGGTTGAAAAGTATGATAATATGGGATGATGATAAAAATCAAAAACTACAAAACGAAAGGG
>CAZQLG010000023.1:0-17689 GCA_964594105.1 uncultured Desulfococcus sp.
AGGGCATGCGAACATAACCTCGGAATCCTGAGCACCGCCCCAGACGCGGTCTCCGGGTCCCAACCATAAATAGACCGGGCCAGCAAACAATTAATATCGTCTCCCCTGATTTCAATCGTCCATCCATAAGCCCGTGACATCTTGAAATTCTGACATACAAAATTCTGAATATTCAAGTCAACGGACGGTCTTTTATATTGAGACGGCTGGCCCGAGTCTGATTTAATTACCTTAACGGCCAGGGGGAATGTGGCTGGCCGGACATATTTTTCAATTGTTGCCCCCATTGCATGAAACGTATCCAGCTTTTTATCTATTGATTATAATTCTCCTTATTTTTTTAATCATGAGATGCCAGAAAAATTTCCGGCTTTACAAATAGCAGAAAACAGGCGGCGGAAATACCGGCGGAACTATATACCATGCACATAACCATAATCTGATACCTGACAGCCGTCAACGGAGAAATCCCGGACAGGATCTGCCCGGTCATCATTCCGGGAAGGGACACCAGACCGACGGCAAACAACGTATTTGTTATCGGTATGAGCGATGCCCGAAGCGCAATGCCGCGTGCTTTCTCATAACTTGTTTCTCTATTGACTTCTGCCATAAACCGTTCAGCGGCCAGACTGACACTGTTCATGGCATTGGCAAAAATCATCCCGGCCAATGGAATCATATAACGCGGACAAAACCAGGGAGAAAGCGCAAGGACCCCCTGGGTAATCAAAACCAGGGTAATGCCGCCGCCGATCAGAATGGCAACCAACGCTTTTGGGACCAGCTGACGTCTATGGATCTTTATGGTTCGGAGGGCGATCCAGGCGGATGCTGAAACCATCACACCTAAAACAGCCAAAACAGCCAAAAAATTATCGGTCTGAAAAATATACACCAGAACATATCCGATCAGCAGCAGCTGAATCAGCATCCGGGATACTGCATAAAGTGCATTTTTATAATCCAGGGACCATTTATACAAAATCCCAACCACTGCCAGCACCGGAACAAATGCCAGCGCCAGGCTGGTATAATCGATAAGCTGAACTGAATTACTCATTATATTATCCAATCCCGAGATCTTCCAGTTTCTTAACCGATGGTTTGCCCGTGTCACCATCCCAGCCAAAACACTCCCGGTAGTCTTTCACCAGTTTATTAATATCAACAGATCGTCCTTTGTTGGCACCTTTCTTTTGCGGGGGCAGCCCTATGGTTCTTTCATTGGGCATATATCTTTTCGGGTCAACCCCATGTTTTATATTAAATGCCTGCTTCAGGGTCTGAATCCGCTCGCCGATTTTCATATAGTCTTCCGGTGTTTTTTCCCAGCCCGTGGCCGCATTGAGCCACTCAAACAGCGGCAGTCGGTGAAGCCCCAAAAACGCACCAAAAAGGCAAAGGCCGGCGCCATTGGCCACATTCATTAATTTGCTGCATGCCGCTGCTTTGATCGCCTTGTCTTCATCCGCTTGATATTTGCTGTTTTTTGAATATACAAGTCCGGGTTTGGGGAGGCTCTTTATTTTTTTCCACAGCTGATACATGTCATAATACATCATCGACCCCATGGTATGACGGCCGGGTGTCGGCTCCACACTGTAATGCAGGGCAAATCCCGGATCATTTCGCCCATCGTGCATGGGCAGTTCCTGACCGCCGGCATGCATGGCGTATTTGTCCGCCCCGTTTCCGATTTTTTCCGCTGCCACCTTGACACCGTCTGCCAATAAATCGCCGATACCTTCACGGTTGATCATTTTTTCAATCAATGCCACGATCGCTTTTGTATTCCCCCAGGTCAGCGCCAATCCGTTGGTATCTTCTAATGTTAAAATCCCGTTTTCATAGCACTCAATGGCAAACGCGACCGTTGCGCCGGCTGAGATGGTATCCATGGCCGCACGGTTTAATCTTTCATTTAAATAAAAAATACTATCCGCATCCTCGTTAAGCAGCAGTCCAGACAACGCAAGGACGGTCTCATACTCCGGCTTGTGGGTTTCCGCATACTCAGTGTTTTTATCTCTGATGTCACAAATGCCGCCGCACCCCAGCGGACATGACGCGCAATGATATTTCTTTACTTCACACGCAATAAAGACATCCGGGTTAATAGCGGCTGATTTACGGCCGGTAAAATCCATATACGAGCCAGCCCAATTTTTGACAGGGCTGTCCCCGACTTCAATACTCAACTGGTTCATGCTGACTGTGCCCCATTTTTTAAGCATCATCTTATACAGCATGCCGTCTAACGCAACCTGGCCCGGAAACATGCGCAGTGCTTTTCCCAGATACGCATTCAAAAACCCTTTGTTGAGCGGTGGTTGTGCCTTTACAAAAACCATTGTTTTAAGACGCAATTTTTTTATTTCTTTCCGATCATGGGCCCGGATAACCTCTCTGCCGGCTAGAACCAGCGCTTTTAACCGTTTGGCGCCCATGACGGCTCCCAGCCCGGAACGGGCGGCAATCCGGCCTCGGTCATTTGAAATACCGGAAATCAGAGAAAGATTCTCTCCCGCCTGTCCGATACAGGCTACCTTTGCTTTTTTATCCTTTGATTCCGTTAAAAGAATTTCTTCGGTTTCCACGGCATCTTTTCCCCACACGCCGGCAGCATCTTTTAATTCGGCTTTCCCGTTCTTTACAAACAAATATACAGGTTTGGGACTGATCCCGGTAAAAAAAATACCGTCATAACCACTTTTCTTTATGGCCGGCGAAAAATTCCCGCCGCAATTGGCATCTCCCCAGGTGCCTGTGAGCGGGGACTTGCCGGCAACCATCCACCGGCCGGTAAAAACCGATCCCGATCCTGTAAGCAGGCCGGAAACAAATCCCAGCATATTATCCGGACCAAGAGGATCGGCCCCTGCAGGAATCCTGTCATACAGGACCCTGGCTGCCAGCCCGACACCACCCAGATAGTTTTCATAAACGTCATCGGCAATCGTTTCTTCCCGGATATCACCGGACCCCAAATCAACCATTAAAATTTTACCCATATAACTTTTTTTCATAAGGATTTCATATTCCTTTTTTGATTTTTTTAACCTATAAAACCTGGCCCTCCGGGTCAGAATTTTTACTGTGCCAGTTTTCAATGGATGCCTATGGCCTTAATAATCTCTTTAAATATTTTAGCAAGACGCTGGTAACATCTCAATAATTCCGGGCCAATTTTAAACCTGTCTCAATCGGGATGGCACCATCAGGTTGGTTGTAATCACAAAGCTCTGTAACGGAGGCCTTCAAGCCTCTATCCCAACAGCATTTTGAATGTGGGGGTTGGAAATCTGAAGGTTTTCGAAAGCTTTCATTGCCCCTGGCTTGACGCCCAGGGATTTGGCGGCATAAATGCCTCCGCTACAAAGTGTATTGCCGAACCGTCAGGTCCTGCCACCTCACCGTGTAGCGGAAGGCTTTAGCCTTCCATTTACCTTGACCTGCCGGTCAAGGTTTTACATGAACACGATGTAATTTAAAAACGTTTATTGTTGCTTTAAAGAATTCATTTTATGATAAAAACCGATTGTGTCAATGCCTTTTGTCTGCTTATAATATTGTTATCGGCAAAAATATAAATTTTTCATTTTTTTTTGGATTATCGGCCTTGATCATCATCGTGATCTTAATCTGTCTTTTGATGAAAGACTTTCGCTCAAAAAATTATGATTAAGAAAAAGATTACGATTAAGAAAATAATCAAGTAATAGAAAATCAATAAAGGGACGTAAAATGAACATCATCGAAGCCATAAATGCGAGAAAAAGCATCCGGGGATTTAAACCGGATTTAGTGGATCAAACCACCATTACAAAAATACTGGAAGCAGCCGTCCGGGCACCGTCGGCAATGAACACCCAGCCGTGGGAATTTTTTGTCGTCACCGGCGAAACACTGGATAGGATGCGCAGACAAATTGTAGAAAAGCTGAATACCGGCGAGCCGATGCAACCGGACCATCTGGTGGTGGGATGGCCGCCAAAAAGCATTTACCAGGACCGGCAGGTGGGTCTGGCAAAACAATTATTCAAACTCATGGACATCCAGCGCGAAGACAAGGACAAAAGAGCGCAATGGCTGGAAAGAGGTTTCCGATTTTTTGACGCGCCCGTGGCTATTTTCGTGGTAACTGACAAAACGTTAAGTGAATCCGGCCCGTTATTTGACATTGGCGCGGTGGTAAACAATATCTGTCTGGCTGCCTTAGAATTTGACCTGGGAACCTGCATTGAGGATCAGGGCGTGTTGTATCCTGAAGTAGCAAAAGAACTGGCAGGCATTCCGGATACCAAACGAATGATGATTGCCATTGCCTTAGGCTATCCGGATGATGATTTTCCGGCAAACAAGGTGAAAAGTAAAAGGGAACCGGTGGATAGCATCACTACGTGGATCGGCTTTAACCAGCATTCTTCATGAATTTTTTAAAAAATTCACCTTTCAGGCAAGCCGATTTCACCGCACCTGCTGTGTTGCAGACCATTCGCGGTAGCACACTACAGCTTCATGGCCTGCGCCTTGCATCTGCGGCAAATTCGACTTGTGAAAAATGCTGTTTGTTATAAAATCAAATTTTTCATCGAATTGCGCCTTGCCCGCGAACGGAATCTGATATTTTGAAACCATTTCACCATTCATTTTTGAAAATAACGATGAAAAACCAATCAACCCTTTAAAAATAAAAATTCACATACCCTATGAACGAAAATATAAAACGCTTAAAAGGCGCAAAAGATCTGGTGTTTGATGCAATTGAAGAAACCACGAACCTGGTGGAGCGAATGCACGCGCTGGCGGCAAAAAAATCAACACAACCGCTAACCCTTATCGAACCACTCGCAACGTTAACCCGGGGTGTTAAAACAGTTCATGATTCAATCGCCACCGGTGTTTATGATATGATCCGTATCGTGAACCGGGGGGTTGAAAAACTGCTCGATGCCGGTACCGCCTTGGTGGAAAACGGCCTTGCCTGCGCAAATGGCATGCAACCGGACAACATAAACCCGCTTAACTTGAAACAGGGAAGCAATGATGCACCCATCACCACTTTAGACAATGTATGTGATGTATCCGGTGGCGTTTCTGGTGGCGTTTCTGGTCGAGATCTTATGATCGCTCAGTCAGAGGCCATTCTCAACGGGTTATATGGCGATTATCTGGATAAAAAAGAAAACGCCCTGGATCTGGGCATGCGTTTCAGGCACCAGAACAAAATACTGTTGATGAACCAAGCGTCTCTCAAACAAAATTTTCCAGATGCCACCGCTAAGGTTTGTATTTTTGTTCACGGATTAATGTGCACGGAAATGTCATGGCAAATTGCATCGGAAAAATTCTATGGCGACCCGGCCGTCAATTTCGGATCTCAATTAAAGGCCGACCTCGGCTATACCCCTCTGTTTGTTCGATACAACACCGGCCGTCATATTTCGGAAAACGGTCAACGATTTTCTGATCTGCTGGCCGGGCTTATTGACTGCTACCCGGTTGACATTGAAAAAATCGTTCTCATCGGTCACAGCATGGGAGGCCTGGTCGCCCGCAGTGCAGCTTATTACGGCGATGCAGGCAATGCGCCATGGATCCGGAAATTGCGGCATATCGTCTGCGTGGGAGCCCCTAATCTCGGCGCGCCTCTTGAAAAAGCGGTAAACGTACTGGGTTCCCTGCTGCGGGCCTTCAACCTCCCAGGGACCCAGGCACCCGCCCAAATTCTGAATTCACGCAGTGCAGGTATTAAGGACCTGCGTTTCGGCTATACGGTAGATGATGAATGGAACGACAAAGCCCCTGATGCATTTTTCAAAGACAACCGCCTTAACTTACCGCTGGTGGATGGCGTGGGCTATTACTTTATCGCCGCAACCATCACGACTGATCCCAAACATCCCATGGGTCTTCTTATCGGAGACATTATGATTCGTGTGCCCAGTGCGGCAGGCTATACCGCAGATCCGGCACGGAGAATCCCTTTTCGTTCAGGACTCGTTTTCACCGGGATGGACCACCTGCACATGGCCAATCATCCGGATATTTACAAAGTGATTCGTGGTTTTATCGAGTCTTAAGCATTTTTTGTGTTACATGATTCATTTGTCGGGAAAGAATCCCGACCTACGGTTCGTAGGCCGGATTTCTTATCCGGCGAATGCCATATTCTATCTATACTATTTAATCTTTTACATAAAAAATACGGTTCATCCAATTCGCCTGAAGTAACCGTTTTGCTTTTCAAGCAGGCCATCTCTGACCAATAAGTCAAGATTCTTTTGAATCATGTTTTTTTCAAACACATCCTGGACAATGGTGCCCTTAAGCTTGTTGCCATAAAAAGGGGAAATGGCTGCCATCTGATCAAGGGTTGTCGGAGAATCACACAACCCCAGAATCTGCTGCCGGTGCCGATCAAACATTTCCAAGAACTGTTCAAAACAGCCTTTGGCCGCAACACCAGTAATAGGAAGTTTATGAGAAGAACAGACCTGATCATAGGGAAATGTCATCACTTTCCGGATGCCTTTAATAAACGGCTCAATGCTGCATTCCGGATTGCCGTACCATGGACCAAATGAGGAAAAATCAATATCCGTGCTCAACAGGGTTTTGGATTCATGGTCAAAAAAACAATAGTGATCATTTAAATGTCCGGGCACATGAATCGCCTCCAGCCGGACACTGTCAAAGTCCAGTATATCGCCGTTCCCATAGCGCCCGTCCGGATCCCGCAATGGTTCGAGACGCAATATGTTTTTGACAAATGCCGCCCACTTGATGCCATCCTCCGTTGAACCGGTCAGTCGGGTGCCGAGTTTTACCAAATCATTGACTTCATCCCCGGTTTCTTCCGGCAGCATGAGATACCTGTCCCGCAATACGCTATAACCGGAAATATGGTCCGGATGGGAATGACTGATGATCACACGATCAATCCTGTTTGTCCGATCGATTTCTTTAAGCTTTTGCTCGCCGATACCGGTGTCAATAATTACCGTTTCGCGGCCAGTAATTAAAAACGCGTTGCAGAACGGAAACCGAGCGTTGTTGTCCCCTTCAATTAAATAAAGGTCTTTTGCCAATTTGATCATATGATTCGATTCTATTTCCTGGGCTGTTCACTATTCAATTGTTGAATTAGCCACCCCATATTTTCACCCAGCACCTTCATGGTGTCCATGGCTTCAGTATCTTTTTCCACATCCCCTTTATTTAAGCCGAATCCCATGTTCCAGTAATTTGAACCGGGAATAATCATCTGGCCGATAAGAAAAAAATGATTCATGGAATCAAAGGCATGCACACTTCCCCCGCGGCGGGCCACCACCACAGCCGCCCCGACTTTTCGCTTGAACATATCACCGTTGGCCCGGGACACCAACCCGGCCCGGTCGATCAACGCCTTCATTTCCGTAGAAACATCAGCAAAATAGGTTGGCGAGCCGAGCAGAATACCATCGGAAGCCAGCATTTTTTCAATGCATTCATTGGCCACGTCCTTTTTCACCGCGCACCGCTGATCCTTGTTCTCCATGCACTTATAGCAGGCAATACAGCCATGAATCTGTTTTCCCGCCAGCTGGTATAATTCAGTTTCAATGCCCTGTTTGTTTAATTCTTCCAGGGCGACATTTAACATAATCGCTGTATTGCTGTCTTTTCTGGCACTGCCGTTAAATGCGGTTACTTTCATTTTGTATCCCTCCTATTATTTTCCGACGATACTTTTAATACCCATGGTATTCAGCAGCGCATTGATATCCGTTGTTTTAAGGTTCATGCCGCCTTCTGACACCGGCAGCACCACAATCTTTTTGCCCTGCAGGGCTTCCGCAATCCGCAGCTTGACCAACGCCTCCCCGCCGGCACTGGCCATGGCGTCATTCATCTCCCTGATTCCCTTGGCCTCTGCAATCCCTTCCGCCTTAATGGCCTGGGCAAGCAGTTCCTGTTTTTCATAATACACGTCGACCTTGATCTTGGCTTTCAGGTATTCCCCGTCAACGTCAGCGACAATCTTGTTAACTTCACCTTTGGCCTCTTCAAGTTTGCGTTTGTACTCTTCGACCACGGCATGCTGGGCGGATTTATTCCTTTCCATTTTCTGGTCCGCAACTTTCTTGTCTTCAATGGCCTGCTGATATTTGGGGTTGAACCGGTAATCCTTGGTCAGGACTTTTTCGATAATGATCCCCATGGGATCAAACATTTCCTGAAGGACATCTTTGGCTTTCCGGGACTGGGCTTCCCGGTTTTCAGAGACATAGAATTCTTCGGTTGTGAGTTCTCCAAAAATGTCACGGGGTTTGCTTCGGGCAATGGTCCGAACAATTTTATCCCGAAGTTCCTGATTATTACGGGCCACATTCTGGAGGATCAGATACGCCTTATCCGGATCAATCCGGTAGACAATAATCACGTCCAGGCTGATGTCGTTTCCGTCGATTGTTTTAAGCAGCAAGTCGTCTTTTGTGCTTCTGTCCCCCCGGTTAGCGTGTGTTGTAAATTCCAGGTTCTGAAGTTTAATATCAAACGTGTGCCAGTCATTGATCAGCGGCAGGAACATATATGTCGAACCCGGCAGGTATACTTTTTTCTCAACCCCCTTTTCCCCAAAAAGGGTTAGTTTCTTTGTCCGGACGCCGACTTCCGTTTCACCGGTTGAATTAAATATACATCCGGAAGCAAACAGGCAGAACACAATCACGATTAAGGCTTTAAAAGACTTTATCATTTTACACCTCCCTGGCGCACATCAAAAAGGTTGAGCGCATTGTCCAGGTCAAGGGGATTCACCCCCGAAGGCCCATCACTCGGAAGGACGATGATATCCATTCCTTTATACACATCCGCCATTTTCAGTCCCACCATTCGCTCGGCCCCTTTTCCTTTTAATGCCTCATTTTTCAGACGCACTTTTTCAGCATCCGCCAACTTGACCAGGAGGTCTGCTTCTGCGGTTTTCTTTCGAAAATAAAGATCCTTTTCCGCGTTCTTTCTGGTGACGTACGCTTTGCCCTTTTCCATTTCCACGGAAACGGTTACAATGCCTTCCTGCTCAACTTTTTTCAGTTTCGCCTCTTCAACTGCGGCTCGGGCTTCCGCCTGATTTTTAAAAACCAGCTGATCTTTTAATTTCTTTTCTTCAATATTTTTCTGAATTTCATCGCTGTATTTGAAATACCTTACCAGAACATAATCGACCACAATCCCTTTATCTTTCAACTCTGCATTCAAATTATCCTTTGCCGCATCAGCCTTTGCTACCCGGAGCGGACTGTTGTAAAACTCTTCCGTGGTCAGTTTCCCCAGTGTTTCTTTTAAAGCAGGCTCAGCTTTGGGAATAATACCGTTATCTTCAAAAAGATTCCCCGGTCCGATTTTCGTAAACACCTTATATGGATCGGCAATATGATAAAGTATCGACACATCGACATCCACAAAAAAGCCGTCGGATGTCTGGATATGGGCCGCCGGTTCCTGGCGGGCATAATCCGATGATGTTTGGGGAAAATTGGTCAGCTCCAGCACCTGGATATCTCTTCGCAGATAATGCATTGTCTGAAGGACCGGAATAATAAAATGCAGACCAGGGCCATATATTTCTTTATGAATACCGCGATTAACACCTATTTTTACCTGTTTAATTCCGTATTCATTGGGTTCCACATATTTTAAAAATGAATTATACGTCAGCACCAAAATAGCCAGCACCCCGATAACCAGGACCATTTTGCCTGAAAGATGAAACTTGATGCGGGGAATTTTGATTCTTTCCTTCATGCCGGTTGGCATCGAAACGACTCTGATATTATTGTCTTCCATCATCAAAACCTCCTGTTTCTGGTTGTTCGCACACTGTTAAAAACGCTCAATCAATTTATCAATAAGAAATGAACTCTCCCGCATGGCCTGCTCCCCAAACGGTCCAAACCATTCGGCAATTTTTTCAAATTCCTGTTCAAACTCTTCTTTATCACCTTTTTCCAGCATTTCGAGATTCTTACTTAAGCTGCTGATATAATCTTTGAGCAGAGCCCGTCGTTCCGGGGTGGCAAAAATAATTTCCGCATACAACGATGCATCCTGGGCAAACAGCCGACCGACCATTCCCAGTTCCAGGCGGTAGATAGGGCTTGAAAATTCCAGTGTCCGTGCCAGAGGCACCTTTTTGGATGCCAGAAACTGACCAAACGCAAACGTGGCAAAATGGCGCAGGGACTGGACAAATTGCATAATCTCATCATGTTCATCCGCATCAGACATCACGATAATAGAGCCCCATAAGGAGAACTGCTCGATCACCCATCGGCAGGCATCATCATCACGGCCCGGCGTTGCCACCACAATCTGCTTATCAAGCGTCGACGTGGTGGGTCCGAACAGGGGATGCAAGCCCAGCACCGGTCCGGGATGCGCTTTTAACATGGCATTGAGAGGAACTTTCTTAATACTGGTGACATCCACCAACACCGCATCCAGCGGTAGAAAGGGGCCGATTCGTTCAACAATTTCCGGAGTCCTGTCAATAACAACGGATATGATACACAAATCGATACCGTCACAAAGTGCGGCGACATTCGGCCAGTCTTTGCTGCCCATAGACCGGACCTGGTATCCGGCACCTGAAAACCAGTTAACAAAATAACGGCCCATCTCACCGGTTCCGCCCACAATCAGGACGGTTGCCCCGGGTTTCACCGCTTTTCGGGCCATCTGGCCGGTCTGTTCAACCCGTGAACGATGCATGATAATCCGGTAGAGTTCCTCGATGAAATCCGGGTTCAACCCGGCCTCCCGCGCCTGCTGACGTCGGGCGGAAATCAGATCTTCTTCCCTGGAAGGATGATATACCTGCAGGTTATGCGCCTTTTTCAGGGCAACCACATGTTCCACCTGCTTCTGACGTTTGGACAGTAAATCAACCACCTGCTGATCAATTGTATCAATTTCATGTCTCAACGCCGCCAGTTCAGTCTGACACACTTGGGAAATGTCACTCATTGTTTGTCCTTTTCAAAATATGAATCACTATAAAATTTCAGTTTTTTTTGGATGTTAATCCCTCATAATATCTATGAATCCCTATTTTATCAATAAGAATCAATTATAATCGGCTTTCGCATGAAACGTCTGGTTTCAAAAACATTTTTGACAACAGGCTTGAATTCCCTTTTTTTTATTTTTATTTCGAAATTCCAATAAGATATGGTAGTCATAAATCTCAAACAATTTATATACCGGATTTTAACACCGGCTGACCCTACAGGAGAATCTCATATCTATGAATACTATATCACGTCAAAAAATTCTGGGTTTTATCATCATCCTATTTATCCTGTGTTTTCTTACCAGCACAAATGTTTGGGCCAAAGGGTTTAAGAAAGAATACAAACTCCAGGTAACTATCGGCCCCAACTTTTACTGGGGCCAGGGTGCGGCAAAATTCGCAGAATTGGTTAAAGAAAAAACAGGCGGCCAAATTAATATCAAGCCCTATTACGGGAGCTCCCTCCTTCAGGGCGCTCAGCTGAAATCCGCTCAACTGGTGGCAAAAGGTGTGATTGACTGTGCATTTGAATCCACCATCAACATCGCGTCTGTTATCCCGGAATGCAATGTTTTCTCCCTGCCTTTTTTTGTAAACACCTATGAGAACCTGGACAAACTGGAACAGGGACAAACCGGTAAAGTGATTTTTGAAGCCATGAAAAAGAAGCGGATGATGCCCCTTGCCTGGGGAGAAAACGGATTCCGCCAGATCACCAATGATAAAATCGCTATCCGGCAACCGCAGGATTTAAACAATATGAAAGTGCGCGTGGTCGGCAGTCCGATATTTATTGATATCTACCGGCAATTGGGGGCAGATCCGGTGAACATGAACTGGGGAGACGCCATCACCGCGTTTCAGCAGGGAGTGGTCGACGGCCAGGAGAATCCGGCCGGTGTTCTGCTGCCGGTCCAGATCTGGCAGTATCACAAGCAGGTCACCTTCTGGAACTATCTGGCAGATCCACTGATCTTTTACTGGAATAAACAGCAGTGGGACAAATTTCCCAAAGATATTCAACAGGCGATTTTACAGGCAGCCGTTGAAGCCGGTCGGTTTGAAAAAGCCATGTGCCGGGCAGGCTTAGATGGTGAAACATCAATTAATATCCTAAAAACCGATTTTAACCATGTAATGAAAATTTCGGACCCGATGTCATTTTTACAGCAAAACAAAATGACAGTCACCATTCTTTCAGACGACGAGCGGGAAGCATTTAAAAAAGCCACCCAGCCAGTTTATAAAAAATGGGTGCCGAAAATTGGAAAGGATCTGGTAGAGAAGGCCAAGACGGATATGGGAATCAAGTAACTGAACATCGAACATTGAACATCGAACGTCCAACTTCCAATAAGGAACATTATCATTTTTTATTATTTTAAAATTCATAAGAATATAAATGGCAGAGCAAAGCGATATCCGTATTCAATGTTCGATGTTCGATGTTCGATGTTGAAAACAAAATATTTAACCCATTAAAATAAAAAATAAACAGCAAACCAGCATGCACCAATCCAACAAAAAACTCCGAATCGACCACCTGATTGCCGCAGCCCTTTTATTTGCAATGGCCTTCATTGCCTTTGCCAATGTCATCAGCCGGTATCTGTTTCATTTCTCTTTTTCAGCCACTGAGGAAATCACTATCAACCTGTTTGTATGGCTTACGGTGGTGGGTTCCGGCATCGCGTTTGAACGGGGTGGCCAGCTCGGCATGGTAACCCTATTCAACATATTTCCAAAGCGCTTTCAAAAAGCTGTGATT
The DNA here is from genome assembly GCA_964594105.1 of uncultured Desulfococcus sp. Classification (GTDB taxonomy): domain Bacteria; phylum Desulfobacterota; class Desulfobacteria; order Desulfobacterales; family Desulfosalsimonadaceae; genus SURF-3. The sequence continues at coordinate 12,831 of CAZQLG010000023.1, forward strand.
ATTTTCAGCGCCCTATTAAGTGCCGCCCTTTTCATCATTGTTGATATTTTCATGATCCAGGCCATCTATGATGAAATCACATTATTTGAGGCAACCTCCCCGGCCCTTGGCATTCCGGTCTGGATCTATTATGTCGGCGTCCCGGTTTTATCCGTATTTGTATTTAACGGCATTTACAAAAATGCCGATGCTCAACTTCAAAATCTCAAAACTGGGATCGAGAATTAACTCTCATGGATATTCTTGTCCTGACACTGATCTTTTTTATCCTCATGCTTATCGGGGTTCCCATCGGCACATCCCTGGGAATTTCAGCCGTAATTACAATTTTTCAGTTTGACCTGGGCATTGAAATGGTGGGGATCAATTTCTCCTCCGGTATTGCCTCTTTCCCGCTGCTGGCGGTTCCGTTTTTTATCCTGGCCGGTTTCCTGCTGAACAAGGCCGGTTTGGCGGCGTCTATTGCGCGATTTTTTGAGCTGATTTTAGGCAAATCCACCGGCGGCCTTGCCATGGTGTCTGTATTTACCTGCATGTTCTGGGGCGCGTTGTCCGGGTCCGGACCGGCCACTACGGCAGCGGTGGGTCTGATTCTGCTGGCCCCTATGATCAAACACGGGTATGATAAAAATTTTGCCGGTGCCCTGATTGCCAATGCATCAGATCTTTCCATCATTATACCGCCCAGCATTGCCTTTATCATTTACGGCAATATCACCAGCGTATCTGTCAGCGCCCTGTTTGTGGCCGGCATTGTTCCGGGCATCCTTACCGGCATCGGCACCGCGCTGGTTGCATATCTGATCTCAAAAAAACGGGGATATCACGGCATTCATCAACGCGGCGATATCAAAGAAATCCTAAAAGCATTGAAAGACGCGGTCTGGGCGTTTATTTCACCGATCATCATTCTTGGCGGCATTTATACCGGAAAATTCACCCCCACCGAGGCGGCGGTGGTCAGTGTTTTCTACAGCCTGTTTGTCGCGCTTTTTATCTATCAATCGCTTACCTGGCGCAGCTTTTTGGATGTGCTGGTGGATGCGGCCGTCACCAGTTCGGTGATCATGTTTATCGTGGCCTTTGCCGGCATATTCTCATGGACCACGTCCGTCACCGGATTTGTTGACCAGGCGGCGGAATTTATCATCCGCATTTCACCAAATGCCATTGTCATGATTATCCTGATCAACCTGCTGCTATTAGTTCTGGGCATGTTCATTGATGCCATATCCATTTCATATCTGGTGATGCCGGTACTGATGCCGGTATTGCAGGCATTTAATATTGATCCGCTGTGGTACGGCGTTATTTTCATCACCGCCCTTGCCATCGGCCAGGCCACCCCGCCAGTGGGGGTCAACCTTTTTACCGCTGCCAACCTGATTGGCGGTGATGTGGATGGGGTGGCAAAACAAGCGATTCCCTTTGTGCTCATGGATATTCTGATTTTGATTATCTTAACCATGATACCGGCCTTATGCCTTTATCTGCCCAAATTAGCCGGGCTTTACTGATGGCGTCGTCAAAAATCCCATCTACTGCGTTATAGCTATTTTTCAAGCCCCTCAATATACGACTTGTATTATCCTGGGCCTGAAAAATTGCTACGCCTTGCCAAATTTTATGCGATTAGTGAAATTTTTAACATAGCCATCCAGCTATTTTTTTTACTGAGTTCACACTTTTATTATCATCTATCCGCCTTGACTCTTAATCCATCATTTTGTTAGGATACGTGGCATATAAATCTCACATTTATTTTTTTTTAATAACAACCTGATTAAGTAGTTTACTATATGAAAAATACGGAAAAAGAAAAAACACCCTCCCAACAGGCGGCAGAAGATCTTTTTAATTTCGCCATCGACAGGACTGACATTAAAGAAGTGATGCTCGGCCTGCATGAAGAAGCAGACATCAAACGAAATACCGTAGAATACGAGCTGCCGCTGCTTAAAATTATTACCGTGGGCTGGAGCTTTTCCTATTTTATCAGCCATGTGCCTTATAGAAATGAACTTTCCAGAATTTACTGGGATTCAGTTCGGGAATTCGGTCAGGGGCTGACGGAAACCACAAAACTCATGACAGGTGCCGACGTTGATTATTTTCAGGTCGTGAAAGACCGGCTGAACATGTATGTGGATGCCATGAATGAAAACCCGGATGCCAAAGAACCGGCTGTTATCATCGGCCCCGAGTTTGCCGGTGCTTGCGGAAACCGCGATGATGTCTTTACGGTGATGACCGGCTCCCGCCTGTTTATTGCAACCGCCGGGAGTGTAAAATCCTATCTGGAAAAAATAAAATCGAGGTAAGCATTCACAGGGTGCCGTAGATGTGAGGCGCCGAGCATATAGACGACCTTTTGTACTTCAATTGCTCGGCAACAGCAGATGCGGTGCCCTGTGAATGCTTACAAAAAATTTGTTCTACGACCGGCTCAGTGCCATTAACCGGTATACGACCATACCGGCCAGCCAGGCAGCATCCTCCGGTGATAAAAACGCACCGGCGATTGAATCAAAAAGAATATTGGCTTCCGGTTCAAATTCGTCATCCCCTTCATAAATAATCATTTGCAAGGGGATCTTGGGGAAAACACGAAACTCAAATGCGGCATCACCGATATCAATCGGCTTTCCATTGATTTTGGGTGCAGCCGTTGTCAATCCGGTGATATTTTTTCCAAACACTTTTTTTAGCGGGTTAATGGCCCGTTGCACAAACGCACTAAAGTAAAATGAGGCCCCGGGGATTTCCCGATAAGCGATCCAGCGCCCGGTCGGCACAATCGATTTCATGGCGGTCAGGTAATGCAGAATCAACACCTGTTCCTGAATGGGAACGTCACCCCCTAAGTCAGACACATCTTTAAATTCAAAATCCGGATAACCAAACTGATACATTCGATTCAAAAAGGATATTTGAAATGTTACCTTATTTACTATTTCAATGCCTGAACATGCGGCGATATCATCCATCGATTCTTTTGCAAGTTGTTCTACAGCAATTTTTTTTACGTTAAAATAATCATCAACTCGTGCCTTTAAAATTTTCTCCATTAAAAAGCTTTTCATGGTGACGCATCACCACTGCACCATAAAATAATTTATCTATCATTTCAAATAATTATATATTTATTAGTTGAAAGAAAAAAAAGCCCCTCCCTGATTGACAGAGTGGGGCTTTGGATCATCATTTTTCGAATCGGCTTTTTATATTACAATTCAAGCCATGAATCAGAATACAGGGTTCTGCCAAGAATAACATCAACGGTCTTGACATAATCCGTCAGTTCCTTGGAAAGACTGCTGATATCCGGTGCATTACCGTCCATGGTCGCATAAACCACATCAACGATATCCTGTCGTTTGCCTTTGGCAATTTCCGTCAATTTTTCATCTAAAGGATCTGAAATAACAGAGTACATGCCGTATTTTTCCAGCATGACCATGTATGTTGAATTCAAAATTGGACGCAGGTGAACCGGGGGGCCATTGGAAATATTAGACAGACCGCAGGTGCTTTTTGCGCCCGGTGCAATGTCCTGGATCATTTTCTGAAATTCCAGCAGGCTCACACACTGCTGCTGCTGAATATTAACCGGGGTGACAATACCGTCTACCCAGATTCGATCATTCTCAATGCCGGCTTCGTTGGCTGCATAAAGCAATTCAACGCAAAGTGCGGCTCTTTCATTCTCATCTCTCGGTAATCCGTCCGGGCCCCACATCAATGCGACAAAATCCGCATTATATTCAGCTGCCAGAGGGATCATTTTTTCATATCTTTCAGTACGGCACATAATTGAGTTAATCAGGGGCGCTTTTTCAGTCGGTTTGTAAACCTTAAGGCCAGCTTCAATCGCATCAATGTTTGAACTATCAAGAATCAGAGGAATATCATCCACCACTTCCTGAACCGTCTGAATCACCCACGGCATTAACTCCGCCCCGTCCTTTTTGGCGGGTCCGAGATTGATGTCAATATAGTCCATTCCCTGCGCTTTTTGAAAAAGTGCTTCTTCCTGGATTGGTTTCGGATCGCGCGCCTTGAACGCAGCACCAATCTTTTTGGACATGACATTTAAGCTTTCACCAAGACATAACATTTACTCTACCTCCATTTTTTGGTTTGACGGTTGATCCCACCAGCACACCTAAAATATATCTTATTGCTGAAAGATATCAACACACAAATCAATCCCATGTTAAAATTTTATTTGGCCTTTAAAAATGCAGGCAGATGAGGCGCTTCTCTCGGTCCGACCGTAATGGTCCAACCCGGCAACTCTTCTTCGACTTCACCTGCGATGGCAGCTGCATATCCGGGAATAATCAATTCTTTATTTTTCACTTTATCGTCAATACCGCATTTTTTAACAAACATTCCAACGTCATCACCGGCAAATTTACCTGCCGCCCATGCTGTCAATACGGACAAGCCTTCCGTATCTTTAATCAGTAACCAGGTCGGCACCTTGCTGCCCTCGATTTCACCGGAAACAATAAAGTAGGTCAATGCAAAGTTGGTTGTGATGACAACCGGTGAATTTTCATCCGGATTTCCGATTTCATAGATACCCTCGGTAACTGTCATCGGGCGCTGCGGATCGGTAAAAATATTGAGTCTTTCAAGCAACAGCGGGAACAATGATTCCGTGGTAAAATCAGAAAGTACTGTAATTGCGCCGTATTTTGCGATAAACATGGCAGCCAGCATGGTTTCCATATCCAGATTGGATGCCATTTCACACGGAAATGCAATGGTGGGAAAACCCAAAGAGCGATTCCCGTCTTTTAATGCCGAGCGTCTCATAACGACCTGATCTTCAAATGCCTGCTTGACATCAC
>CAZQLG010000024.1:0-17111 GCA_964594105.1 uncultured Desulfococcus sp.
ATGTGGTCTGTGAAGCCATGGTGAGCCTGGTGCTTGTGGACCATTTGATGCGGCAATGGGCATTAAAGCGAAAAAAGAGAAACAAAAAAAAATAAAAGAAAAAAAGCACCGGAAGCTATCCGGTGCTTTTTTATTATTGGATTAAAAAAAGAATAAATATTTTTAGATTTCTGCATTAATGGCTGCCTGTGCTGCGGCCAGACGTGCGATGGGCAGGCGAAACGGCGAGCAGCTCACATAATCAAATCCGCATTGATAACAAAACGAAACAGATGCCGCATCGCCGCCGTGCTCTCCGCAGATACCGATTTTTAAATTCGGCCGGGTTTTGCGACCTTTTTCAACTGCCATCTGAATTAAAGAACCGACTCCTTCTATGTCAAGTGTTTGAAAGGGGTCGTTTTTTATAATTTTTTGATTGATATATTCACCCATGAATCCGCCGATGTCATCCCGGCTGAATCCAAAGGTCATTTGCGTTAAATCGTTGGTACCAAATGAGAAAAATTCAGCAGTCCCTGCCATCTTGTCCGCCAGCAGGGCTGCCCGGGGAATTTCAATCATTGTGCCGTACTTATAATCAATTTTATCAATTTTAAATTTTGAAATCACATCATTATATATTTTATCCGTAAGCACTTTCATATTATCTAATTCTTTGACATCACAGGTCACCGGAACCATGATTTCAGGAAGGGATTTTTTACCTTCAATAATTAATTCAGCCGCCGCTTCAAGTATGGCCCTAAACTGCATTTCAGAAATTTCAGGATATGTAACACCTAAACGAACCCCGCGATGGCCCATCATAGGATTGTTTTCATTTAGTAATTCACTTCGTTTGGCAATCGTCTCTTCATCAATATTTAACGCATTGGCCAGTTCCTGCTGATTTTGTTTGCTATGCGGTACAAATTCGTGCAGCGGCGGATCAAGCAAACGGAATGTTATCGGAAGACCGTCCATGATTTTCATGGTTTTTTTGATTTCAGCCTTTACATGGGGAAACAGTTCATCAAGCGTTGCGCGACGTTCCTCTTCCGTGTTACTTAAAATCATTTTTCGTAACAGAAATAGCGGTTTTTCCGATCCTTCACCATAAAACATATGCTCTGTTCTAAACAGCCCAATTCCTTCCGCGCCATATTTCCGGGCGATCCGGACATCTTCCGGTGTTTCCGCATTGGTTCGTACTTTCATTGTTCGGAATTTGTCAACAATTGCCATAAATTCTGAAAGCCGGGGATTTTCCGTGGCATCGATCATTGGCAACTCTCCTGCATATACAAAGCCCTTGGAGCCATTTAACGTGAAGGTATCGCCTTCATGATATTCACTATCATCAATAATAATTTTTTTATTAGATACGTCAATCTGAAGCGCACCGGCACCCACAATACAACATTTTCCCCACCCACGGGCGACAAGGGCGGCATGGCTTGTCATTCCGCCACGGGCAGTCAGAATAGCTTCAGCAGCACGCATTCCTTCTACATCTTCAGGGTTGGTCTCTTCGCGGACAAGAATAACGTTTTTCCCATTTTTTTTCCATTGAACCGCATCTTCGGATGTAAATACAATTTGTCCGTATGCGCCGCCAGGACCGGCCGGTAAACCCTTTGCGACCACATTCCTGGTTCTTTCGGCATCAGGGTCCACCAGCGGATGCAGCATTTCATCCAATTGCGCCGGACTGACTCGTGTTACCGCCGTTTTTTCATCGATTAAACCTTCATCTAACATGTCCATGGCCATGTTAAGCGCAGCCAGGCCGGTCCGTTTGCCGACACGGGTTTGGAGCATATAAAGTTTATTCTCCTGAATGGTAAATTCAAGATCCTGCATATTCTGAAAGTGCGATTCAAGGTTGTTGCGGATTTCAAGCAACTGGCTATAGGATTCCGGCATGGCTTTTTCAAGAGACGGCAGATGCCTGTTTTGTTCGTTTTTTGTCTCATCGTTTAATGGATTCGGAGTTCGGATGCCGGCCACCACATCTTCCCCCTGGGCATTGGCTAACCATTCACCATAAAGAAAATTGTTACCAGTTGCCGGGTTACGGGTAAATCCGACACCTGTGGCGGACGTATCGCCCATATTTCCGAAAACCATACTCTGAACGGTGACAGCGGTACCCCATTCATCAGGAATCCCTTCAATCTGTCGGTATGAGATCGCCCGTTTTCCGTTCCAGCTTTTAAACACTGCGCCAATGGCTCCCCATAATTGTTTACGCGGGTCATCCGGGAATTCAACCCTCAGGACCTCTTTGACTTTGATTTTAAATTTTTCTGAAAGGATTTTAAGATTTTCAGCTGTAAAGTCAGTGTCTCCCGCATAGCCCTTGCTGATTTTCATCTGATGCATGATCTGTTCAAGCTGGACCCGTATGGCTTTTCCTTCTTCCGGTTCAACACCTTCGGATTTTTCCATCACAACGTCCGAATACATCATGATCAGGCGCCGGTAGGCATCATATACAAACCGTTCGTTGTTTGTTTTTTTGATCATACCGGGAATGGTAGTCGATGTTAACCCGACATTCAAAACCGTTTCCATCATGCCGGGCATGGATATCCGGGCGCCGGACCGGCAGGAAACCAGCAAAGGAGATTCCGGATCGCCGAATTTCATGTCCATAATGGACTCGATATGTTTTAGGGCATTTTCTACTTCATCATTTAAATGGGGCGGATAATTGGCATTGGATTCAAAATAATATTTACAGCATCCGGTGGTTATCGTAAAACCCGCAGGCACCGGCAGACCCAGCCTGGCCATTTCTGCAAGCCCCGCGCCTTTGCCGCCCAATAGATTTTTTTGTGATTGGTCCCCGTCTGCTACACCTTTACCGAATTTGTAAACATAACCTGCCATTTTCAATCCACCCCTTTCCGTCGTAGGTGTTAATGAATTAAAGTAATTTAAATTTGCGCATAGCAAACCAGAGAAAATTGTATTTTTTGACGTAATTTTTAGAATTTAAAATTGATGGCTTCGTAAAAAGTCCAAATTCTTTGTTGCGCTTCATCCTTCGTTTCTTCATGGTACGCTAAGTACAAATCATCACTCAGGATTTGCGCGCCTCGAATTTGGAACTTTTTTCTTTGCCATCGAAATCTGACTTTTTACGAGTCTGTCAAAATTTGTAAATATATCTTTTCTGCTCAGGTGCGGTCAAGAAAAATATGCCAATATTTAAAGTTGATATAAAGGATTGATTTTAAAATATTTTTATAAATTATAGATTGAAAATTTTTGAAATTTATGTATAATCAAAATCGATTTTTATGCTTGGATGATTTATAAAATGATAAAAGATGTCAACAGAAACTTGATTTTGTCAAATGTATGATCAGATGACCAGCTGATACCAATTTGCAAAAAATGTAACTCAATAGATATTATCTATATAACCGACTAATAAAAAAAATAAATATTGATTTTATTTTTTTGGCACAACAATTGCTATATTAGTATCCAATTCAATTAAAAATTTATTCTTTCATAGAAAATCCTTTTTTTGGGGTCAGGTTAGAGTTCAAACAATCCTTTAATGGTGATTTGCTTAATCGCTAAATATAGGTATAACAAATGAAGTCCGATGCATTACCAGAACCATCCAATCATTAATCGAATGATTAATTAGATTTTTTTATCAGGTAGTTAAAAATTATTGTGCTTGCCACTACGGCGTTAAAATATGGGCGTAAACTCCGTTTTTTTGATGGATTTTGTCTTGTTTTAGTTGTGCGCTCATAACATTTTTTAGCAGCTTGTTTTTAAAAATAAGGAGATAACGAATATGTTGCAAAAACTTCGAGGAAACACCCAAGGTTTTACCTTGCTTGAAATCATGATTGTTATGGCCATCATCGGTATTCTGGCCACCATCGCCATCCCGAATTTTATTTCTTACAGAAATACAAGTTTTTGTTCAGCTGCGGAAACTGATGCCAGATCGATTGCGACAGCCGTTGCGGATTATTTTTCTATTCCTTTAAATATCTCCGTGACGAAGGCTAATCTTTCAGTTAGGGATACTCTTTCCAACCAGAACACATGGGATGTTGACGATACTGATATCGATGCAATCGAGATTGAAGTTGCAGATATTTCTGGCCGTTGTTCTCCTGAATATCAGGAAGCTATGGATGTTGATAATGATCCCACAGGTTATTGGGATGGAAGCAACACGTATATAAAAATCATGACGACAAAATAATCAATTGGAATTTTTATGAAGCCTCATACATGGATAAATTACATGATGACAAAAAATGTCATAAAGAACCAAAATTTGTCATTTTTTTTGTTTGAAATTCTGTAAACAATGTTCCGAATTGTGAAAGTTATTTTTATTTGTCTTTATATTTAGGTGCTTAAAAATTAAATTTCAAGTGTTGAAGTTTTGGCATTTTAATTGCAGCAGCTAATACTAAATTTAAGACAAAAACACAAAAACATATATTTATAAAGGGAGGGGGGATAAAGGCTAAACAGAAAGTTCCATTATTGAAATATTAATAAAGTACAACTACCAAACGCTTTATCAAACCAAGCATTATTAAAAAAGGAGACATTTATTATGTTGCAAAAACTTAGAGGAAACACCAAAGGTTTTACATTAATCGAATTGATGATTGTTATTGCCATCATCGGTATTCTGGCCGCCATCGCGATCCCGAACTTTATTTCTTACAGAAATAAAACTTTTTGTTCGGCAACAGAAAGTGATGCAAATTCTATTGCATCAGCCATTGCGGATTATTTTTCTATTCCTACAAATATCTCCGTGACCGACGCTAATCTCTCCGTTAGAGATACCCTTTCCAATTCGAACACTTGGACTGTAGACGCTACTGATATCGATGCAATCGAGATTGCAGTTGAAGATGTTTCCGGCCGATGCCCCACTGAATATCAGGATGCCATGGATTCTGATAATGATGGCACAGGATATTGGGATGGAAGCAGTAATTATTTAAAAATCATGACGATTCAATAACTATGTAAAGGTCATGACGATTAACTAATCGTAATCGACTGGAGTTTTTTATAAGTAAGTCATAACAGAAAAAAAGGGATGCATGCATCCCTTTTTTTCTGTTCCCCGCTTTTCACTTTTTCATATAGACATCATCATCGTTGCTAATTCGAAATTAATTTTTCAGCATTTATTACTGGAATACCTTGCTTTCGCTTATTTTCTATTCTAACTATAAAAGTTATGGATATAGCTGTAAAAAATGTCGGATGTTTCAGCCAAATTCAAATTTTTGATGAAAAAAATAAAAAATAACAACCAATTGTTTTATCAGTATATCCTGTATTGGTTGCTGATTTTTACAACCGCAGCCGTAAGCATCTTGGCATGTGTTCCCCCTGTCGACCGGGACGCATTGACGCACCATCTTTTTATCCCTAAATTGTACCTGCAATTTGGCGGTATCACGGAGATACCGCATATCATTTTTTCCTATTATCCCATGAATCTGGATCTGCTGTACATGGTCCCACTGTATTTCAACAATGACATCCTGCCCAAATTTATTCATTTCACTTTTGCGCTGTTAACAGCTCTAATGATATATCGCTATCTGCACAAACGTATAAACACGGTGTATGCATTGCTTGGCGCCTTGTTTTTTTTAACCATTCCGGTCGTTGTGCGGCTTTCCTCATCCGTTTACGTGGATCTTGGCTTGATCTGCTTTTTGTTTGCTTCTCTTTTATATCTATTCCGCTGGATTGAAGCTCAATTCAGGCCAAAATATTTAATTTTCAGCGCCGTATATTGCGGGCTTGCGCTGGGGACCAAATATAACGGCCTGATCGGGCTCTTCCTGCTGGGCCTGTTTGTTGCCTTTGTATATTCGCGTTATCATGCCGGGCAGAAATGGCATGGCATCAAATCCGTCGGCTGGTGCGCTGCTTTTATCATGATCGCATTGATCGTGTTCTCGCCATGGATGATCCGAAACCTGGCCTGGACCGGAAATCCCGTGTATCCACTTTACAATAATGTTTTTAAAGCGGAATCTGTCCTCCCTGCGGACCGGCCGGATACCGTACTTGCGGAACGCGACCGCATGACACCCATCCAGACTCGCCACCAGATCTATGGTGAATCCTGGATTCAAATCGCCCTGATTCCACTGCGGGTTTTTTTCCAGGGCCAGGATGATAGTCCAAAATATTTTGATGGAAAAATAAATCCCTTTCTTTTGTTGTTACCGATTTTTGCTTTTTTCGGAAACCGTTTCAATTCACGGCAGGAAAAAACAGAAAAATTATTGATGTTTTTTTTCTCGGTTTTGTTTCTATTGTTTGCCTGCGCCCAGACCGGGATACGAATACGTTATTTTTCCCCCATACTGCCGCCACTGGTGGTCTTGTCCATGTTTGGCATTTACAACATCCAAACCGTTCTCTTTGATCGCGCAGTCCCCATATCAGCACGATTAAAAAAAATGAGCATTTTCGTAATTATATTTGTTATGCTCGGTCTGAATGCAATGTATATTGCCGATCGGTTCAAACGTGATCAGCCCATGGCATACCTTACCGGAAGAGTCACCCGGGATGATTATATTCAGGCCTATCGGCCTGAATATGCATCTTTCCAATACGCAAACAAAAGTATTGCTAAAGATTCAAAAATACTTGGCCTTTATATTGGTAATAGGGGATATTATTCCGATATTCCTATTGACTTTAGTATTGAAATTTTGCAACAAATTGCCGCAAAAGCTGAATCCGGAAATGATGTTGCAAGATACCTTGATGAAGAGGGGTTTACCCATCTGCTTGTGAATTTTTCTCTTTTTAATTACTGGGTGAAAAAATATAGCTTGGATGAGAGAAAAATGTTAAAATTTTTTTTTGATCATAATGCATTAAAAGAATTCTCCAGGGATGGTTATGGCCTGCTTCGTATCGTCCGTTGACGCATTATCCAACGGTTATCTATGTGGCTGGATGGTTTGAAAAGCTTCCTTGCTCAATCCATATTTTAAAATAAGCTTGAAATACAAATAGTTGCAAGGGCTATTAGCCAATATTAAAAACTGTTGATCCAATGTCGCTGCTTAAAAACACATATAATTTTTTTTTTATTATCGTTCTGTCGTCAATCTGCTATTCACAGGTTCTCAACCATGATTTTGTCAATTTTGATGATGATGGATATGTCTATGAGAACTATCATGTTAAAAATGGATTGACTATCAATGGCATCAAGTATGCCTTTACAACAACGTTTACAGGAAATTTTATTCCGCTGACATGGCTTTCTCACATGTTGGATACAGAATTGTTTGGACTCTCCCCCGGCGGACATCATTTTACCAATCTGTTTTTTCATATTCTGAATTCCATTCTTCTATTTTTTTTTCTAAAAGTGAATACGCGATCTGAATGGCTGAGTCTGATCGTCGCGCTGCTTTTTGTGGCGCATCCACTGCATGTGGAATCAGTTGTATGGATATCCGAACGTAAAGATGTTTTAAGCACTTTTTGGGGATTGTTATCCCTTATTTATTATTGCAAATATGCGCGGCAACCCAAGCCAGCCCATTACGTTTTGGCCATGTTGTTTTTTGTTTGCAGTTTGTTGTCAAAACCCATGCTCGTGACGTTGCCGATTATTTTTTGCCTTCTGGATTTCTGGCCGCTTTTGCGGGTTTCCTCATTATTTGAATTTTTCCGTTTCCGGATAAATTCCGCCATTATTTTTGAGAAGGTCCCTTTTTTTATTGTTGCGATTTTTTTTAGCGTGGTTGCCCTCTACAGTCAGGCATCGGTCGGCGCGATAAATTCTTTGGCGGGACTCCCCTTGCACCTCAGACTTGTCAATGCCTTAAATGCCTATGCCAACTATATTTATAAGACCATCTGGCCGGTCAATCTCGCTGTCATTTATCCATATGAGTATCGTATTGATTTATTCCAATTTATTATAAATTCTCTATTTTTAATTGTTGCTACCGGTATTGCTGTTTATTTCCGCAAAAAGAATCGTTTTTTTCTGTTTTGCTGGCTATGGTTTATCATAACGCTTTTGCCGGTTATAGGGTTAATCCAGGTTGGCTCTCAAGCCCTGGCGGATCGTTATATGTATTTTCCTCTGATCGGTCTGTTGATTGGTATAATATGGGCTTTTGATTCATTAAGTGCTAATTTGCGAGTTGGTAAAAAAGTTTCCAGTTTTGGAATTATTGTTTTCTTGCTAATTCTAACCTTTTTGACTATACATCAGGTTACCGTTTGGAAGAATAATGATACTCTTTGGAAACACACAATTTCGGTGACACAAGAGAATTGGCTCGCCCATTTAAATTATGGAGATTTTTTATTTCAAAAAGGAGAATTGGACGCAGCTATTGATCAGTATGAAAAATCACTTAAGATTAAACCTAATTTTGCAATAGCGTATAATGATATTGGTGTAGTCATGGCCCAAAAAAATCAGCTGGACGACGCCATTTTTTTTTATGAAAAAGCCCTTGAGTTTAAAATAGATATGCCAATGGCTTGGGTGAATCTGGCAAATGCCTATTTCAAAAAGGGGTTAATGAGTGAATCATTGGCATATTACAAAAAGGCGATATTCTATGATCTTAATTTTACGTCAGCCTACTGCGGCATCGGCGCGGTCATGGCTGGTGTGGGAGAATCGGAAAAAGCATTAAAAGCCTTTAATATGGCGCATGCCATCGACCCCGGATCCATGCTTGCGAAACATGCCATCGCGCAAATAGAAGAAAAAATTAAAAAACAGCCTATTCCAGCGAAAACGACGCAGAACCCATTAATACCATAACTTGTTCAAGATAAAATTGTGCTGACATAAATGTTTTCCCGAAAAGCCAATAAACCAATCACACCTTTCCATTATCTTTATTATTTTTTTCCGGTTCTTATTTTCACGTTTATCGGTTTTTTCGATTCTATCTATCAGGCGATATCCCATTATCGTAATTTCTCGGATATGGGATACCAAAGTTTTTGCGCTATTTCCAAAGCATTAAACTGCGATACAGTCTCTCAAAGCCAGTATTCCATTTTTTTTGATGTTCCGGTGCCGGTATGGGGAATTCTGGGATACGGTTTTTTTCTGGTTCTGCTCGCGTTTGCATGGCCTAAACAAGCTGAAAAAAAAAGGGTCTGGACTCTTTTGTTGATCATCAGTCTGGCATTCAGCGTATACAGTGTTGCTCTGGCGTTTATCTCCTCCTATTATATTCACAGCTATTGCATCATGTGCATTATCAGCTACGCAGTCAATCTTGCGCTGTTATTTTATACATGGATAGTTCGGAAGCGATTTGCTTGTGAACCTTTTTTCACTGCCATAAAACTGGATATTCAGTATCTATTAACTGTTCCCAGAACAACCATACCCATTACCGCCAGTTTCGCCGCAACTGCTCTTGTCATGATATTTTTTTTCCCGCCATACTGGCATATGAATCCGCCGGAATTATCCAAACTTACTCCAACCGGTATTACTGAAGACGGCCACCCCTGGATTGGTTCGGAAAAACCGGAGCTTGAGATCATCGAGTTTTCAGATTACCGTTGTTTCCAATGCAAAAAAATGCATTATTTTCTCCGCCGGCTCATAGAAGCCCATCCGGATAAAATTCGGATTATTCATCGAAATTTTCCTATGGATCATATCATTAATCCACTGGTCATAGAGCCTTTTCACAATGGCGCGGCCAAATTATCCGTGCTGGCAATATTTGCTATGGAACAGAAGAAATTTTGGGAAATGAATGATTATCTGTTTAACATTTCGAGAAATACAGAGGTGTTGAATATAAAGAAGATTGCCAAAGATAATGGCTTTGATTATGAAACAATGCATTATGCAATTCAAAATCAAAGGTTTTGGAACATTTTATGGGAAGATATCAAGGAAGGTATCAAAGTGCATGAATTGACCGGCACCCCAGGCTTTATAATCAACGGGAAAGTCTATCTTGGTCAGATTCCGGCTGATGTCCTGCAATCCTACCTTTAAATTAATGAACATTTTGCGTGACCCAAGATGCTTTGGTTTTTATAAACAAAAGGTATGTTCTTAAAAGATCCAGTTGTATAAAGAAAAATATTTTTTCATAAATACTACTTTGATAAGGTTTTTCAAATCTTGCTGACATGGAATTTAACATGAGTCAGGTTTTTCATTAAGCCCATTTAAACACTTCAAAAAAAATGGTCAACTTGATTCAGGGTGAATGACAAAAAAAATTAAATCAACAGTATCAATTTAGGAGCTCCATTGACATGTATAAAAACAAACAAATCGGCATTGTCATACCTGCTTATAATGAAGAAACTCAGATTGGTAATGTCCTTGACTCCATGCCAGATTATATCGATCAGATAATTATCGTCGATGATAGCAGCACAGATAAAACCGTTGAAATCATCAATTCTTATCAGACAAAATTCCAGAATATCACCCTGCTGGAACATAAAATTAATAAAGGGGCCGGGGGGGCAATGATAACGGCCTATAATTTTGCAAAATCGATGGATCTTGATGTGGTTGTCCGGATGGACGGTGACGGCCAGATGGCTCCGAAAGATTTGCCGGCGCTGCTTGATCCGGTTGTCGAAGGCAAGGCGGATTATTCAAAAGGCAACCGTCTTTTTACTGGTGAAGCGTATCAAAAAATCCCTAAAGTACGGTATTTTGGAAATGCATTTCTTTCCCTGTTTACAAAAATTGCATCCGGCTACTGGCATGTGGCCGACTCACAATCCGGATATACGGCAATCAATAAAAAAGCCCTTCACATGATTGACTGGAATCAGCTCTATACATGGTATGGTCACCCTAACGATATTCTTGTTCGTTTAAATGTAAATAATCTTATTGTAAAAGACGTACCCGTCGAACCGGTGTATAATATCGGTGAAAAATCAGGTATTAAAATCGGACGCGCAATATTTAAAATTGGATGGCTGCTGAATAAGTTATTTCTCTGGAGAATGAAAGAAAAGTATATCATTCGGGATTTTCATCCCTTGGTTTTTTTTTATTTGTTGGGCGGTTTTTTTTCCATTGTGACTCTTTTGCTTTCTGTTCGACTCTTTATATACTGGTTTTTAAATGGTTATATCCCTCCGATCAATGCTCTGGCCGCCATGTTTTCATTTATGAGCGCAAGTTTGTTCACGCTTTTTGGGATGTGGTTTGACATGGAGGCGAATAAGTATCTGAAATAATATAAGATAAGGTATGTTTCGCTATTACGATGGCATTTAAATGTACAAATTTTTGACCAATTTAGTCGTTAATTAACCATTTAAAACAACGGTCAACACTGTTCTGAGAATCCTTGGCTTTTATGGTATGGCAAAGTATAACGATTCTCCTCTTGATTCTAACAAATGAACCCGTTTAAAATAGATCATGTATTTTCTCATTCTATGACTTTATTGAGCCAGTATTGTATCACAAATAATCTATGATAAGTAAAACCGCATCATCAATAAAAGCAGAAAAACATTCACTCACACGCAATGTCATTGTAAATTTATTTGGTCAAAGTGCACCCATGGTGGCTGCTTTTTTTGCTATTCCGATATTGATTAAAAGCATAGGCACAGATCGTTTTGGGATATTGACCTTAGCATGGGTGGTGGTAGGGTATTTTAGCCTATTTGACATAGGACTCGGTCGGGCACTGACTAAATTAGTAGCTGAATATATAGGGAATGACCAGACAAAAGAAATTCCCGGCTTAATATGGACAGCACTTGCTCTTATGATCGGACTGGGTATGATCGGATTTTTATTTTTGATGATACTCACTCCTTGGTTAGTAGAAACAAGCTTAAGGATTCCTGAACCTCTACTAAATGAAACGAAACAAACCTTTTACCTTTTAGCCATATCAATTCCAATTGTCATCATTACAACAGGTTTACGTGGTGTTCTCGAAGCACACCAGCGTTTTGATCTAATCAACTTCGTCCGTGTTCCTATGGGCTTTTTCACTTTTATAGGCCCCGTGGCCGTGCTCCCTTTTTCTAAAAGTCTGGTTGCACTGGTATCCGTGCTCGTTATAGGCCGTTTTTTTGCTTGTATTGTTCATGTTATCTTTTGTTTTCGAATTATACCTTCAATTGGACAAGAAATCCGTATAAAAAGATGTATGATTAGGCCATTATTCAGCTTTGGTGGTTGGCTAACTGTGAGTAATATTGTTGGCCCTATGATGTTATATATGGATCGATTTTTTATCGCTAGTATGATATCTGTTACTGCTGTCGCTTACTATACAACCCCGTATGAAGTTCTGATAAAACTGTTGATTATTCCAACAGCAATTTTGGGTGTGATGTTCCCCGCTTTTACACACGCATTTGCACAAAATACTCTTCATGTCAGATATTTATACTATCAAACAATGAAGCATATGGCATTTATTCTGATTCCCATAGTCCTGTTTATTTTATTTTTTTCAGAGAGGGCACTTACTCTATGGATCAATGCCGACTTCGCGCATAATAGCTTGCATGTTTCTCAAATATTGGCGCTCGGCGTTTTCATAAACAGTTTTGGGCACATATCCCAATCGCTAATTCAAGCTTCCGGTCGACCTGATATAACCGCAAAACTTCATTTAATCCAGTTACCTTTATATCTAATATATCTTAGAATTCTTCTGTCTTATGGTATTACCGGTGTTGCAATTGCCTGGTTAATCCGGGTGAGTATAAGCACGATAGCGCTTGCTTATCTAGCCGATCGCACTTTAAAAAATAATGAGTTTTCATAAGGAGATATTTTGACCACAAATATTAGTAATAGAGTTAAAAATAACATAAAGCTTGATCCAAACTCTGTTTGGATTCTATCGAATAGGAAGCCTTTCAATTATTCCGATGGTTCAGAGGGATACCTTAAGAAAGTTTTATCTAAGGCAAAAGATTTAAGCTCTAATTCATACGAACTCGAAAAATGGATAAAAGACTGGCCAAGCGAGTATCATCTTTCAAGAAAGCGTTCGCAACTTTTGCGTGGTTTTGATTTTGATAGATCAAACAAAGTATTGGAAGTTGGGTGTGGTTGTGGTGCGATAACCCGTTTTCTCGGTGAAACATTTGACGATGTTCTTGCAATCGAAGGAAGCTTATCGAGAGCAAGCGTTGCGCGATTGCGAACGAGTGATATGAATAATGTTGACATCATTTGTGCGCCGTTTCAAGAGATAATATTTCAAGAAAAATTCGATATTATTTTTTGTATCGGGGTATTTGAATATTCCGCAATATTCGTTGACACAGAGTATCCTCATGATCATATCTTAAATTATTTTCAGGAAATACTAAAACCTGATGGTGTTGTTGTTCTCGCCATAGAAAATCAGTTTGGACTGAAGTATTTTTCATCAAACAAAGAAGATCACACGGGCATTATGTTTGATGGGCTTGAAGGATATCCTCGATATGGAGACAAAAAAGCCCGAACTTTCGGTTCTGGTGAACTTAGAAAACTCTTAAAACAGTATTTTCGAAGCATTGATTTTTATTTTCCATATCCTGATTATAAGACTCCATCATGCATATTATCCTTTCGGTTTTTTCAAAAAACACATGCTGGAGAGTTAATTGGAAGATTTCGGCAAAATCCTTATATGGAGATTGGAAAGTCTTTGTATGATGAAAGGCTTGTTCTTCTAGAGATAGATAAAAATGAAATGCTTCCTTTTTTCTCCAATTCATTTCTTATTGTTGCAGGGAAAAAAGAAGTATTATCTCTAAAACTAAAACAGTTAGGATTTTATTATAGCAATAATCGTGTCGAAAAATTTCAAACCGTGACCAGTTTTATAGAAAATGATGAAGCTAACTTATTAGTAAAGAAATCTTTAATGAACAATCAAGACGTTGTAAAATCAAAATTTATTAAACTCTGTAAGTGCCAGAGTAAATGGATTGAAGGATTCTCTATTCATACGCAGATCATGAGACGTGTAAAAGACAAAAGCGTAAAATTGGAAGAACTTTTTGCCCCCTGTAAAAGATGGCTCAGATCTATTAGATTAGTGTCTTCTAAATTAGACGAAAAGTTATTGATTGATGGAAAGTATATTGATTGTGTATGGAGCAATAGTTATATTCTGAACGGAGAATGTAAATTTGTGGATCTTGAATGGGAATGGCATGAAAGTATAAGTATAAACATTCTATTAATCAGGTGCTTATATTTATTTCTTACAGATATATTCGTTATGAAGGATTTAAATAGAGCCCTTACTTGGAATTCCGGGAAATGTTTGATTATAAAGATTTCTAGAAGTATTGGTGTTGAGCTTAGCAAGGAAGATTTTAAAGAATTTGCTAAGATAGAAATTCGTCTTTCGAAAAGTGTATATGGCAGAAATTTTTTTCGTACTTATTGCTCCTTAATCTTTTTTTTTAATAGCAACAAAGTGACGTATTTTTTTATTTCATCGATTGGAATCCTGTTGAAAAAAATTATGCAAAAAATTTCTGCTATTACCATTTCATTTTTTCAATAGAAGATGCGGATAAACGAAAGCTATTTAATTGACTGTTCGCTCGAGATATTGAGCAACGCTGAAGGACGAACCGAACTTTTTTTAGAGGTTTAACTTGGATGGGCCTTGCTTTATGTTTATTCACCTTTATCTTTTATTGCCCGATGTAATGCCTCTAAATATTGATAGCCATATCGCTCATCCGGCTCTAAATAAGCGCCTTCAGCCCATTCATTCCATGCGTTAATAAACAAAAAATCAGATTGATGCCCTTTTCCGATTTTTATCTGTTGTTTTAGATATTGTTCAAATTTTTTTGGATTTGCACCATCAATAATAAGGGCATCCTCTTTACGCCTTGGAGTATTATCCCAATCCGGGAAAGCGCCAAGATACTTAATTCGTTTAGTTTTTCTTTTTCGATCAAGAATTTTATGCCATATTAAATCATAGCTTATTCGGTTTAATAATATATTTGGTATCGGAAAATCGAATTTTTTCAACATCGATCGAATTTGTTTTTTGATATATCGTCCTCCTTCATGTGTTATTCCTAAATGATGTCCGATGGTATACATAGGTTCAAATTCGATTTGTGCTTTAAAACGACTTGAAGTACTTTTATTATCAAATATTGTAAGGGTTTCAACAAAGTGAATTCCTTCCCATCCGTATTTTTGAGCCTCAAGATTCCAACATTTCAAAAGTTCGTCACACCTGGGAATAAGCGAAGGGCGATAAATAATAAATAAAGGATTATTATTAACTTTGATGTATCGAGGATCTTTAAAAACACTAGCTAAGAATTTAAAGTGTTCTTGCCAATCTTGTTTCTCTCCATAATCTTGACCCATAAGAATATGCTTTTTGCTGCCATCCCACGCCCGAGTCCATGACTCATTTGCCCAAGACAAACAAAAAGGAAATTCAGGCATATTGTTTTTTAATATGCCATCTAAAGGTTTATATAAAAGTCGTTTACCTTTAAACCAATAGTGGTAATAACAAAAACCATAAATACCGTAACGTTTGGCAATTGCTGCATGCCATTGCTGTGTTTCAGGAAGACTTAAATCGTAATAATTAAGCTGAAACGGTATGCGGGGTTGATAATGATCTTTAAATAATGGCTTGGCGTTAGAAGTGTTAGTCCATTCGGTAAATCCTTCCCCCCACCATAAATCATTTTCAGGTGTTCGATGAAATTGGGGTAAGTAAAAGGCAATGATTTTCATATCAATTTTTTCTAATCCAAAGGTTTTATAGTTTCATTTTATTTCGGGCATTCCATAGCGTATAAGCATTTCAAATTTATAAGGGATAAAATTAAAAGGCTTTAAAAAGACATGAGGTTTGATGGTTTTTCTTTTTTGATGAATTTCCCTTAATCTTAAAAGACGGTAACGCTTTTTCCACAAGGATTTGATTGCAAATAGATAAATAGATAACAATAAGTCTGGCTTGGATTTTATTATTGACAGGAATAATCCTTCGGTAAACAACAAAAAAATGTGAATTGGGAAAAATAGCTGAAATAACGGTGACGGATAACAAATTACCATTACATAACTTTTATTGCGTTCGCTTAATGCTCTTCGTTTGATTAATGTTGAAAGTCTGTCTTTTAATATCTTGCCTCCTCCAATGCTTTTGCCAACCCAGTGGTGAAAGCCGGAATAGGGGGTGGTTTCAACTTGAAAACCTCTTAATCTAGCCATACAGCAGATATACATATCTTCTGCCAACGACTGAAAGTATTCCGGAAACCCACCAAGGTCCTTCCATAAAGGCATAGGAATCCAAAGACATGCACCAATCACCATCCCTATGTTTTTTGCCTGCATTTTGTCTTTATTGGGGACAGGATTAAGAAATAGATCGAATTTACTTCCAATGTCGATCAACTCGCATGTTTCGGCGTTGTATTGAGGAAGGCTGAGAATCAAGTGACTATTCCCATGTAAAGAATAATTATATAACGTTTCTAATGCATCTGGGAATAAGATCGCGTCATTGTTCAGGAAAAATAAAAAGTCACCTGCCGCTTCTTTTGCCATTCGATTGTTGCTGACACAGAAGCCTACATTCATGCTGCTTTCAATGAGCCTTACAGCAGGATAATTCTTTTGAATATAGTCGGCTGAACCATCAGTTGGGGCATCATCATGAATGATGATTTCCACATTAAATAAAAATGTTTGATTGATCACAGATGAAATACAACTATCTATGTATTCAATTCCATTATAATTGGCAATACAGACAGAGCAAATTGGTTTATCGTTTGAATTAAGTTTCCTGAAATTTTTCATGAAATTAGGATAGTAAAATTAATTTTAAATAAAAAAAGGAATCAATCACTACAGATGTTATACTTAAATGGTAAGTGAAAATAATTTAAAACCCTGTCAATCCGCTTAAAGAAAGGGATTCTAAAATACTACCACCATTGAGAGCCTTCTGAATAGAGGCTTTTAATCGCTGTGGTCCTTTAACCTGCGTTAAGACTTGGTTTACAGCGGACAACCCCTTGTTCTCAATAATTTTGTTAACCATTAATTGTTTTTCTGCCATTGAGTTTGT
>CAZQLG010000025.1:0-16792 GCA_964594105.1 uncultured Desulfococcus sp.
TTGAGGATGTTAAAGGAAGAAGGCGTTGATACGATTTTCGGGTATCCCGGCGGCGTTGTCCTTGACATTTATGATGAACTGGCAAGAACCGATTTAAACCATATCCTCGTTCGCCATGAACAGGGCGCGGTACATGCTGCGGACGCTTATGCACGGGCAACCGGCAAGGTCGGTGTCTGCCTGGTAACGTCAGGTCCCGGAGCAACTAACACCGTCACCGGGATTGCCACCGCAAATTGTGACTCCATACCGATTGTGGTTATAACCGGTCAGGTGCCGACCAAACTGATCGGCAATGATGCGTTTCAGGAAGTCGATATTGTCGGCATAACCCGGCCCTGCACAAAACATAACTATCTTGTAAAGGATGTAAAAGATCTTGCAAAGACCATCAAAGAAGCGTTCCACATTGCCAGATCCGGACGCCCGGGACCGGTACTCATTGATTTGCCAAAAGATGTTTCGACTTCTTCAACCAGTTTTAAACTGCCGGATGACATCGCACTGAGATCATATAATCCGACGTATGTCCCCAACCGGAAACAATTGCAAAAAGTAGTGGAGCTGCTTAAAAAGGCAAAGAAACCGCTTATTTTCAGCGGCGGCGGGGTGATATTGTCCCGGGCGCATAAAGAGCTGGATGAACTGGCAAAAAACAATAAAATACCGGTCACCAGCTCGCTTATGGGTCTCGGCGGATTTTCGGGAACAGACCTCCTGTGGCTTGGGATGCCCGGTATGCACGGCACGTATCGTGCGAATATGTCGATTTCAGAATGCGACCTGATGATTGCCGTAGGCGTTCGTTTTGATGACCGGGTGACTGGAAAAACCGATGAATTTGCCCCTCATGCAAAAATTGTTCAGATTGATATTGACCCCACATCAATCCAAAAGAATATCCAGGTACAGGTTCCGATTGTTGGGGATTGTAAAATCTCTTTAGAGATATTGAACCAGATGATCGCTCAAGAGGATATGGGTGTGTTGGAGCACCATCAATGGCTGGACCAAATTGACAACTGGCAAAAAACGACCCCGCAGGTGTATGACCAAACAGACGTCATCAAACCGCAATATGTTATTGAAAAACTGTTTGAACTTACCAAAGGAGAAGCGATCATCACCACCGAGGTCGGCCAGAACCAGATGTGGGCGGCTCAATATTATCATTTCACAAAACCGGGCCGGTTTATCAGTTCCGGTGGTTTAGGCACCATGGGATTTGGTCTTCCGGCAGCGGTCGGTGCCCAGGTTGCGAAACCGGATAAGCTGGTTGTGGACATTGCCGGTGATGGCAGTATCCAGATGAACATCCAGGAAATGGCCACCGCCGTTCAATATAATCTTCCGGTAAAAGTCGTTATACTAAACAACGGATTTTTGGGAATGGTTCGTCAATGGCAACAACTTTTTTATGACAGATGTTATTCATCCACCAAACTCCAGCATACCCCGGATTTCGTTAAACTGGCTGAAGCTTACGGAGCAGTTGGTTTAAGAGCCACAAAGCCGGAGGATGTTGAAAAGGTTCTCAAAGAAGGCATTGCCTGTGATAAAGCCGTTATCATGGACTTTGTGGTTGAACCTGAAGAATGTGTTTATCCGATGGTTCCCGCTGGGGCACCGATTTCTAAAATGCTGTTGGTTTAATTAATAAGGATATGGAAATGACAAAAAAACATATACTCTCTATTCTTGTCGATAATGAACCGGGTGTTCTTTCCAGAATCGCCGGGCTTTTTTCCGGCCGGGGTTATAACATCGAAAGCCTGTGTGTGGCAGAAACAAACGAACCGTTGGTATCCCAAATCACTATGGTAACCAAGGGGGATTCAGCGATCCTGGAACAAATCAAAAAACAGGTAAACAAAATAATCAATGTAATCAAAGTGGCGGATCTCACGGACCAAAAATTTGTTGAACGGGAACTGGTCCTGTTGAAGGTCACCGCGAAAACGGAACACCGGGCAGAGATTTTAAGAATTACAGATATTTTCAGGGGGCAGATAGTGGATGTCGGCCAGGAACATTTTACGATTAACATCACCGGTGATTCGGAAAAAATAACCGCAATATTGACCCTTTTAAAACCGTTCGGCATCCGTGAAATTGCCAGAACCGGCAGTATTGCAATGTTCAGGGAAAATAAATTAAAATCTTAAAAACAACACAATCATACTTTAATTAAAAAACATAACGAAGGAGAAAATCATGGCAAAAATTGACTTTGGCGGAACAATGGAAGAGGTAATCATATCGGATGAGTTCCCCATGGAAAAAGCACGGGAAATTCTAAAAGATGAAACAATCACCATCCTCGGATATGGTGTCCAGGGGCCTGCACAGGCACTAAATATGAGAGATAACGGTGTTAACGTCATTATCGGCCAAATTGAAGGTGATGAATACTGGAAAAAAGCCATTAAAGACGGCTTTGTACCGGGAGAAACCCTGTTTCCGATTAAAGAAGCCGCCCAGAAAGGCACCATTATTATGGAACTTTTATCTGATGCCGGTCAGACAGCCACTTGGCCTGTTGTAAAAGAATGCTTGAACAAAGGCGATGCCCTGTATTTTTCTCATGGCTTTTCCATTGTTTACAAAGAACAGACAGGGATCATTGCACCGGATAATGTCGATGTCATCCTGGTAGCCCCCAAAGGTTCGGGAACAAGTGTCCGGGCAAATTTTCTGGCTGGCGACGGAATCAATTCCAGCTTTGCGATTGACCAGGATTTTACGGGCCGGGCAAAAGACCGGACATTAGCTCTCGGTATTGTCGTCGGATCCGGATATCTTTTTCCAACAACGTTTCAAAAAGAAGTTTTCAGCGATCTGACCGGCGAACGCGGTGTTCTGATGGGCTGTCTTTCAGGTGTTATGGAAGCACAGTACAAAGTATTGCGTAAAAACGGTCATTCACCAAGTGAAGCATTTAATGAAACCGTTGAAGAACTCACCCAGAGCCTGATTCGCCTGGTTGATCAGAACGGCATGGACTGGATGTTCTCCAACTGCAGCGGAACAGCCCAACGCGGCGCTCTGGACTGGGCACCGAAATTTCGTGATGCCGTCATGCCGGTTTTTGAAGACCTTTATGAAAGCGTTGCCAACGGCACGGAAACCAAAAGAGTTCTAGCTGTCAACAGCAAACCGGACTATATGGTAAAACTTCGGGCTGAATTAGATGAGATCAAAAATTCTGAAATGTGGAAAGCCGGTGCTGCGGTCCGTTCATTAAGGCCGACTGAAAGAAAAAAGTAACTCCTTTTTTACCATTTTGTTATTATGATTAATTCAATCGGGGTTATGTCTTCAAAAATACATGCCCCGATTGCAGTTTAGGGTTCACAAAGCAATTAATTTACATTGACAATAAAACAAAATGTAGGTCGGGATTCCATTCCCGACAAATGGAATCTGTTCATTGCCGGGTAAGAAACCCGGCCTACCTCATAGAATTTATTTTGTTGATACAGTGGCGCAAGCGCCACCAGTAAACTTTTTACGAAGCCATCAATCATAAATAATCCGGAGATCCTAATATAATGGACCCCATTCTATTATATGATACGACATTAAGAGACGGCACCCAGGGCGAAAAAATCACTTTTTCAGGTGAAGACAAGATCAAAATCGCAAAAAAGCTTGATGATCTTGGCATCCACTATATCGAAGGCGGGTGGCCCGGTTCCAACGTGAAGGATAAGGATTTTTTTGAATCTGCAAAAAATG
Organism: uncultured Desulfococcus sp.; assembly: GCA_964594105.1. Taxonomy (GTDB): domain Bacteria; phylum Desulfobacterota; class Desulfobacteria; order Desulfobacterales; family Desulfosalsimonadaceae; genus SURF-3. The sequence goes on from CAZQLG010000025.1 coordinate 3,739, forward strand.
TTAATTTCAAAAATTCCAGGTTAACTGCGTTCGGTTCAACACATCGTTACGGCATTTTAGCGAAAGATGATAAAAATTTGAATGCCATCATAGAGTGTGGTGCGCCGGTTGGATGTATTTTTGGAAAAACATGGGGCCTTCATGTTGAAAAAATACTACGGGTACAGTTGGAAGACAATCTGAACATGATTTGCTCATCCGTTGCTTACTTGAAGAATAGTCATCTTGAAGAAGTTCATTATGATGCAGAGCACTTTTTTGACGGGTTTAAGGAAAACAGGGATTACGCGCTTTTGACACTGTCGGCTGCTGTTAATGGCGGTGCGGAGGCCATCGGCCTCTGTGATACCAATGGCGGATCACTTCCCCATGAAGTTGAATCCATCGTAAAAGAAGTAATCGCATATCTGGACACTATCGCAGCCGACAAAAATAACAAAAAACAGGTTCGAATCGGCATTCATACGCATAATGATTCCAACCTCGCGGTTGCCAATTCTATTGCAGCCGTGCGTGCGGGGGCTGTCATTGTGCAGGGAACCATTAATGGCTATGGCGAAAGGTGCGGCAATGCGGATTTAACTTCAATTATTCCTATCCTGCAGCTCAAAATGGGATATCCCTGTATCTCGGACGATAATTTAAAAAAACTCCGCGTGGTATCCCTGTTTGTCAGTGAAACCGCAAATATGACCCCACTGAGCTCAAGACCGTTTGTGGGCAAAAGTGCGTTTGCACATAAGGGCGGCATCCATGTCAATGCCATTATGAAAGAACCCCGTTCATATGAGCATATGGACCCCACACTTGTCGGGAATCAACAGCGGGTCGTGGTTTCCGATATGTCCGGAAAAAGCAACATTGAATATAAAGCGAAGGAACTCGGTATATCGCTGGATGACAACGGTCTGGATACGGGGAAAATTCTATCTAAAATAAAACAGATGGAAAAAGAAGGCTATCAGTTTGATGTGGCAGACGGCACGTTTCAGATAATGGTTGAAAAACTGGGCAAACAGTTTCAACCCATGTTTGAGCTCGATTCATTTCGGGTCACCATTGAAAAGAATAAAGATAAACCCTGCTACTGCCATGCAACGATTAAAATTTCCGTTGATGGTGAAGTCCAGGATATAACGGCAGCCGAAGGCGCCGGGCCGGTCAGTGCCCTTGATAATGCGTTGAGAAAAGCCTTAAATAAAGTCTATCCCAATGTCTTAGACCCTGTTCATCTGGTAGATTTTAAAGTCCGTGTTCTAGACGGGAGAGACGGGACAGCGGCAAGGGTCCGGGTGCTCATCGAATCCAGAGATGAAAACAGTATTTGGAGTACCATTGGTGTTTCCGAAGATGTTATTGAAGCCAGCTGGCAGGCCTTAGCAGACAGCTTTCAGCATAAATTATCCCGATTAAAGAAAGCCCATACCATTAAAAAATAATTTTCAGGACAAGACCATGATAGAAAAAGTATTTATCTTTGACACGACATTAAGAGACGGTGAACAATCCCCCGGGGCCAGCATGAACACGGCCGAGAAAGTACGATTGGCCACGCAGCTTGAAAAACTCGGCGTGGATATCATCGAAGCCGGTTTTCCGGCAGCTTCCGAAGGGGATTTCGAAGCGGTCACCCAGGTTTCAAAAAAAATTACCCATTCCCAGGTTGCCGCCCTTTGCCGGGCAACGGTCAGCGACATTGACCGGGCATGGAAAGCCGTATGCCATGCCGCACATCCCAGGATTCATACATTTCTTGCGACATCTGATATTCATATGGAATATAAACTGAAAATGACCCGGGACGACGTCGTCAGATCCGCTGTTGATGCCGTTAGATTCGCCCGCACATTTACCGAAAACATTGAATTTTCTGCTGAAGACGGATCACGATCAGACCCGGACTTTCTTTGTAAAGTATTTGAAGCGGTCATTGATGCCGGTGCAAAGACAGTCAACCTCCCGGACACCGTCGGGTATGCGATTCCCGAAGAATTTGGGAATCTGGTCAAATATGTCATCGAAAATACACCCAATATGAACCAGGCGATTTTAAGCGTCCACTGCCATAATGATCTCGGCCTGGCAACTGCCAATACCCTGGCGGCCATCAAAGCCGGAGCACGACAGGCGGAGGTGACGATTAACGGGATTGGAGAACGCGCGGGCAATACATCGCTTGAAGAAGTTGTCATGACAATCAATACGCGTCCGACGTATGCGGCTGTCACCACCGGCATTCAGACAAAGTACATTTATCAGATCAGCCGGCTGGTCAGCATGATTACCGGCATGATGGTTCAGCCCAACAAAGCCATTGTCGGCGCCAATGCGTTTGCCCATGAAGCAGGCATTCACCAGGATGGCGTGCTTAAAAATCCCATGACCTATGAAATTATGAAACCGGAAACCATCGGTTTAAATAAAAACAAAATGGTGATGGGAAAACATTCCGGCAAACATGCCCTATTAGCGCATATTAAAAAAATGGGTTATGATTTATCGGATGAAGAGTTAAAAATCGTTTTCAAAAAATTCAAAGCCCTGGCCGACAAGAAAAAAGTCGTCATGGATGAGGACTTGGAAGCCCTGGTTAACCAGGAGGTGCTAAGAACATCTGACATCTATTCGATTTCGTACCTTCAGGTCACCAGCGGAACCACGGTTTTACCCATGGCAACTGTCAAAATGGTCATCAACGGTCGAGAGGTGATTGGCACCGGCAGCGGAAACGGTCCGATTGATGCGGCATTTAATGCAGTCGCCAAACTGACCGATACAAAATCAGAAATGCTTCGCTTTACTGTCAGTGCACTGACAGGCGGCACGGATGCCCAGGGTGAAGTCACCGTCCGGTTGAAAGAGGATGAGTTCATTGCCTTGGGACGCGGTTCAGACCCGGATATCATCACTGCCAGTGCCTATGCATATGTTAACGGCCTGAACCGACTGGAGTATCTGAAAATGAATCCTGCGTCAGATGCAGGAAGATTGTAATTTCTTTTCAAAGAGAATTACAAATAAAAAAAGGGGGCTTGCAAGCCCCCTTTTTTTATTTATTTTGGATCGAAAAGTCAGATTTCGACAACGACGTATAAAAGTTCACCATTCTTATAAATTTGGCAAGGCGCGCTACATCCTTCGCAATGATTCGTACTTAGGGTACAATGAAGCAGCAAAGGATGGTAGCGCAACGCAAAAGTTGAACTTTTTACAAAGCCGTCTTATTTGGTTTTAAAATGCGCCCGCCTATTGTTTGCCCATGCGGTTTCATTGGCAGCTGAAGCAACAGCCCCTTTAATGACCGTTTCCATTCTTGAAGCATCAATACCTGCGGCAGTCATGTAATTCACAACGCTTTTGGCACGTTTTGCCGCCAGTTTCATATTGTATGCATGGGAGCCCCGTGAATCACAATAGACTTCCACGGAAACAGAAGCAACGGGATTGGATTTTAACCATTTGGCTTTTGAAGCCAGCGTTTTCTTGGCATCAGCACTTAATAAAGTAGAATTCACACCAAAAAAAACATCACCATCGCCACCTTTTTTCGTTATAACCATTTCGGCAGCTTTTGCTTCGACAGCAACAGCTTTCGTGGCGGCTTTGGTTTCGACAGCGGCAGTGGCAGCTTTCATGGCTGCTGCTTCAGCGGCTTTTACATTGGCGACGGCGGCAAGCTTGGCTTCTTTAGCAGCCTTCATCGCAACTTGCTCTGCGGCTTTGGCTTCTGCTGCGGCCCTGGCTGTCATCTCAGCTTCATCGGCGGCTTTTGCAATAGCAGCATCTTTTTCAACATTCACCTTTGCGATCCATTGTTCTTTTGATGCAAGGCCTTCGGCGCTGACACTGCCTTCTACCATGCCTTCCTTTAAATCCTCATCAGCCGGTCGCGTATCATGCAACCAAATACTCCAGACGCATCTTTTAAACTCATACCCCGGGACGGTATCCAGGAGTTGTCCATCTTTATAAACCGTTGTTCCCTGTCCTGGAATATAAACAATATCAAATTCTTCATCATCTTTAATCTCATTTGCGAAACAGGCTTTAAATTTGTCGACTTTATCTTGTATCGAGCTTATATCCCCCCTGGGCATGGAGTTTCTGAATCCGTTATTGAACGCTTTGTTAATATTTTTACTGCTGGCAAAAAAATCATTTATTATATGCATCCTGATTGCCATTGGTTCATCAGCGTCCTTTATCGCTGCAGGATCGGTCATTGCCTTTTCCAGCCAGAGGCCCGCAACATAAACATCATTCAGAAAAGCTTCACGCGTACCACCCCCATTTAAAAGCAACACTTTATCACCGGCAGTCATTGTTTCAGGAAAATCAATTTCATTAATTGTTCTCGCCGATGACACACTTACCATCATGAGAACAACCATCAAGGCGATTAAAACTTTTTTGAACATAATACACTCCTTTTCTTTTTTTATGATTGTGGTGTTTAATAAAAAAAACATGGTTTATGATTTTTAGCACCCATAACATAATTAACGGTTTTTTTACAGTTTTTTATTTTATTTATATTTAAACTGCCAAAGTTCCAATAACCTCATCAATATGGTTTATATTGTGATGATCAAGATACCCCTCTAATCCCTCTATAATGTCAATAGTGACGCGGGGATTCACAAAATTGGCTGTTCCTACCTGAACGGCACTGGCGCCGGCAATCAAAAAAGCAATAGCATCTTCAGCGGTCATAATCCCGCCAATACCAATCACCGGAATTTTCACCTCCCTTGCCACCTGCCATACCATTCGAAGCGCCACCGGCTTAATGGCCGGCCCGGACAACCCACCCGTTATATTGGCGAGTATCGGCTTGCGCGTGTCAATATCAATCATCATTCCGGTAATGGTATTGATCAATGATACCGAATCCGCACCTGCGCCTTCGACACTTTTGGCGATTTCAACAATGTCTGTTACATTCGGAGACAGCTTCACCATCAGCGGCTTTGACGTGTGTTGACGCACACTCTCAACCACCTGAGCGGCAGCGTCACAATCAACGCCAAAGGCGACCCCGCCGGATTTGACATTGGGACAGGAAATATTCACCTCAAGGCCTGCGATATCGTCGAGTTCATCGATACGGGCCGCAAGAACAGAATACTCCTCAACTGTCTTTCCATAAATATTTATAAAAATCGGCGTTGAAAAATTCCTCAGAAAAGGGAGTTTTTCGGTGACAAATGCCTCAATGCCGATATTTTCCAGGCCGATGGCATTTAACATACCACAGGGTGTTTCAATAATTCTTGGTGGTGGATTACCCGGTGAAGGCTGTAAGGACAGTCCTTTTACAACAATTCCGCCCAGCTGATTCAAATCAATCAACTCATCAAATTCCTTACCGTACCCGAATGTTCCGGATGCCGTCATGACCGGATTTTTAAGTCTCACACCGCCAATATCGACACCGAGTCTGCTACTGTGTTTTCGATTGGTCATATTCCTTACAGTTCATAATTAAAAAGTTATCATATAGAATTCTCTTGACGAAAATGATGCCCGCTTATATTTGAATCATTTTAAAATTAATTTTATATAATATAATATATTAAAAATAAATCGTCAAACAATTGAATCCGTATGACACCCATGAATCAATCTTCCTTGAGAATTGGACTTTTAAGTTACCGCAGTAATCCGCATTGCGGTGGCCAGGGAGTATATATTAAAAACCTAAGCCGCGCCCTCTCAGACTTAGGCCATCGAATCGATATCCTTTCCGGCCCCCCCTATCCGATCCTGGATTCGGATATCAAATTGATTAAACTGCCCAGCCTGGACCTGTATAATCCAAATGATTTATTCCGTGTTCCCAAGGCTTTCGAGCTCATGGATTTCACAAACCTGATTGAATGGCTCGGCGTCTCCACCATGGGATTCTCAGAACCGCTCACGTTTGGCATGCGCGCTTATAAATATCTGAAAAACAAATTCCACAAATATGATATTATCCATGACAATCAAAGTCTTTCCTACGGTCTATGGGCCATTAAAAAAAAAATTCCGACGATCGCAACCATCCATCATCCAATAACCGTCGACCTGAATATTGCCGTAAAATCCGAACCGGTTTTATGGAAAAAATTAAAGCATCTGCGATGGTATTCGTTTCTGGGCATGCAAAAAAAAGTAACCAAAACGCTGCCCCATATCATAACCGTATCTGAGTGCGCCCAACACGACATCAGCAAAGAATTTTGTATCCCCAAAAACCGGTTTACGGTCATCCCCAACGGTATCAACACGGATCTTTTCTACCCCATGCCGGAAATCAAACGCCGGGAAAACCGTATTATCGTGACCAATAGTGCAGATACACCACTCAAGGGGCTCTGTTACCTGCTCCAATCTGTTGCGGAAATATCTAAAAATAAAAAAGTAGAACTAATCGTCATTGGGGCACCCAAAAAAAACGGAAAAATTCTGCGTCAGATCAAAAAATTGAAAATCGGTTCTTTTATCACCTTTACCGGCCGGATCAGCGATGAAGAGTTTGTCCGACAATATGCCAAAGCAACCATTGCCGTCATCCCGTCGGTTTATGAAGGGTTCGGCTTGCCGGCCGGTGAAGCAATGGCGTGTGGGGTGCCGGTCATTTCTACAACCGGCGGGGCTCTGCCCGAAGTTGTTGGCGATGCCGGTATCCTGGTCCCGCCGGCTGATCCGTCAGCATTGACAAACGCGATCACCAAAGTTTTAAACACGCCGGACCTGGCCGAACAATTGAGCATCGCCGGGTATCAACGGGTCCAAAACCATCTAACATGGCATGCGGCTGCCCAAAAAACCGTTGATGCCTATCGAAGAGCAATATATGATTACCGTAAAATTTGATCGTTTGAACATACAGCCGGGAGAAAAAGTCTTAGACATCGGGTGCGGCTCCGGCAGGCACACCGGTGAGGCCTCGCGGCTTAAAGGTGCAACCGTTATCGGCGCGGACATGAACTTTAACGACCTGATTGAAACCAGAAACCGGCTGAATTTCATCAAAAACTGCGGTGAACACGGCGGTGGACAAAGAGGCATATCCGCAGCAGACATCACTTCGCTGCCCTTTGAAACCGAAAGCTTTGACCACGTGATATGTTCTGAAGTTATGGAACACATACCGGATGAATCAAAAGCAGCCCGTGAGCTCGTCCGGGTACTAAAACCAAGGGGCAATCTGGTGGTCAGTGTGCCAAGATTTTTACCTGAAAAAATCTGCTGGATGCTGTCTAAAGAATACTATAATGCCAACGGCGGACATGTCCGAATTTATAAAAAAGAAAAAATCGCATCCCTGTTTGAAAATCAGGGACTGTGCCAACGGGGATCTCATTTTGCACACAGCCTGCACGCCCCCTACTGGTGGCTAAAATGCCTGGTCGGCCCGAGCCGGGAGGATTCGCTGCCCGTAAACCTTTACCAACGATTCCTGACTTGGGATATTATGGAAAAACCCAAAATCACCCGATACCTGGATGCACTTTTCAATCCCATACTCGGAAAAAGCATAGTGCTGTATTTTAAAAAAGGTAAAGTACCAAATTAAAAAATCAGCCTGTCGGCCCACATTTATGTGAGCCATTTTTCCATATAGTATCTTGAGTGGCTGAAAAATTGCTACAACGCAGTAGGTGGAACTTTTTACGACGCCATCATGTTATTTCATTTGCTCTGAATACCCCCCAGTTCCAGACAGCTACAGGGTCCTTACCGGATAATGGCACAACCTGGCAGGTCATATCCGGCAAACTTAAGATCGCGCAGGTATGATTAAATTTTGTACTTCCCGGATTAATCACCAGGGTATTTCCCAATTTTTCAGCAAATACCTGATGGGTGTGACCGACAATCAGGACATCATATTCAAAGTTTTTTAAATGATCCTCCCATATTTTTTTCCGATCTGAAATCACATGCCCGTTTTCGTTTAGCAGGTGAATTCCTTTCTCCAGAGACTGTGACGGACTGGCATGAACAAAATACAGTTTTTTACCTTCAATCGTTAATCTTATTACATAGGGAAGCGTGTTAAAGAAACTGACTGCATCGGAATGTTTGTCTTTTGAATGACGGTCAAGATACCAGACATCATGGTTACCCAGGATCGACCGGGAACCGTTTTCTTCTATCAGGCTAATGGTTTCCGCCAGCCCGTCACCATAACCCGCAATATCCCCGGCACAAAAAATTCTGTCAACACCCTGTTCTTTGAAAATCTCCAATGCTTCTTGAACCGGGGCCGGTGTTGCATGAACATCACTGATGAGTCCGATCTTTTGAGTCATTTTTCAGGCCTTGAAAGCATTAACGATTGTCTTATAATTCAACTATCTGGATAATAGGAGAACGTCATATAATTAAAAAGTTCGGCAGCAGTTGATACTCCGGACATATCAGAATCGATTTCACTGTTTTTGCCCAGCACTTGCCCGTGACCGATGATTTCAGGCGTTGTTTGCTGGGGGGTGTCATCCGCAATAAATGACGATTTCCACACAACAGAGGGCTGCCCATTTACACCGCTATAGCCCGGCATATTTTCTGCTTTGGTATAAAATTCATTGTAATCAAACGATACATTGGCTTCGATAAAAACCGCTATTTTTTGTCCATGATATTTTTCCGGTATCTGCCAGACGATGGCATGAACCTCACCGGACGGGGTGGCACCGGAAACCGCATCAATATCCACACCCTGATTTCCGGGGCGGATACCTGCCCATACCGGCAAGGCATCGGGGCGTTCATCAGCAAACATCCATTTGTTCTCTCCCGCCCCCTGGGTCACAAAAACAGTTTCTCGATCACCGGTCACGGTTTCCACCCATACTGCCAGCTGAGGATATTTGGTTCCCAAAAGCCAGGGATAATTATCAGTATTAAAAGACAGAGAAATTTTCAAGTTTCTGCTGTTCGTTTCAATAATTTTCTGCTCTTTTAATCCGGAGCAATGGACCAGTAAAATTAAAACAAGCGGGATAACCCAAATTACTTTTTTCATATTTAATTCCTTTACTTATAAAAAATTCCAGCCATTTAGAGATTAATCGGTTTTATTCACCGAAATGCTTTCCTTCTCAATTTTATCACAAAATGCCTTTAATCTCTGCTTTCCATAATCGCAGTCAATGGTATATGATTTAAGGGAGCGCCTGAAAATAAGCCAGGAAACCAGCCTGAAAATCCAGATCAGAGGAAGCTCATGATAATTACTGGACACGCCTAAGGTAGAAACACGTATTCCGCCGGATTTTTGAATCTGCCGGGTCATGGGGGTAAAAATAAGTTCAAGTTCAAACATTTTTAACGGCGGTCCGCCAAAAGTGGCAAAGGCACCCACCGGTTTATGTTCCAGCCCGTTAATCTGTTTAAGGTATCGCGCAATCGGGTATGAGGTATGGGCCCACTTGGGGCCGCCGATACAGACATAATCGAATCCTGACACATCCGAATAATCAGGCGGCTGGATTGCTTCTTCCGGCTGATAATAATTTTTTACCCACCAGCGGTAAAAAGTCGAACTGATTAATGAAAGGCCAACCAAAGGATACTGATAGATCTGCCTGAAAAGAAGATTCCAGCAACTTTTCCGGTTCACAACATCAATGCGGTCTGTTTTTACTATATGCCCGCGTAATTTAAGCTCTTGTACAATGCGGTCAGCCAGTTTTTCGGTAAACCCGGTTCGGGAGTAATAGGCAATCAAAATTTTCATAGCAACTCAGGTCCAAATTTTTTAAGTTGTCCTGTAATTTTAATCCTGTACTTTATTAGATCGAAGATCATTTACGGCTTCGTAAAAAGCCCAAATTCTGTGTTGCGCTGCATTCTTCGTTTCTTCAAAGTACGCTAAGTACTAATCATCACTCAGAATTTGCACGCCTTGAATTTGAACTTTTATACTTTGCCGTCGGAATTCGACTTTTTACGGGACTATCATCATTTAATTTCCTATCTTTTGTTGTAGACCGAATGGCCGGAATCAGCAGTACAAAAAGCCAGTCAAAACATTTCAAATATGCAATAACTTCCGCCAGCTTTTTGTATCTGCTGAATTCTGTCATTCGACGGGTTTTTGTTAATTGTAATAGCCTTCTGCATTGCTGCTTATAGCTATTATATGGGTAATGATCATACCTATAATTTACGGAGCATTTTTTCCAAATATCTATCTATTTGAGGATATATATATCGGGGTAGTCCATAAGCTTTAGAGTCGTGGCAATGACACCTGCGACTGCCGGGACATCGTGAATAATTATCAGGCTGTTGCTCTTATTCAGCTCCTCCATCATGGGTTTCGAGAACATGTCGCTGTAATCAACATGGTTGGCCCCATTGACATGACCTTTCTTAAACTTCGTTTCATCACGAAAATCGACAAACGTACAATTTTTTAGCTTTCTGGCATTCCCTTCGGTGGTGATTAGCGCGGCAAAATCGTTCTTGTTCACAGCAATGAGGTCCTCAAGAAGTTCCAGTTTGCCTTCCGTGGCATACCCTGCCATTTTCCACCCCTTGATACCATCTCTCATCCAGTAGACATTCTTGTAGCCATTCGCAACCGCCAACCTGGCGGCTTGATAGGATTTCCATCATGTGCTTGACGCGCAATAGGTTATAATTGGAGTACTCTTGTCTTTTGGCAGCTGTGCTATATCAAAATCGACTTCGCTCAGTGGCATATCAGTGCGTTTGTGATCCTTCGGAACCAAACATGTTATATGAATTGTGCCGGAAGGATGCCCCTTCATGAAATCAGTCGTGTGACTGTGGCATGCAATGAATATCGAACCATCTTCGTGAAGTTTTTTTGATTGTTCCAGGCTTACTGCTTTGAAGCCCTCCCCCCCTTTTTCAGGAGCGGGTACCTTGGCCGCAAGACCGGACGCTGAAAACACGACTATCAACAATAACGATAAAATAAGAATTGATATTCTCCTGTGCATAACTAAACTCCTTTCACTTTTAATGTTGTTATTTTTGTGGTAATTGCCAACTCCCAAATTTATAGGCATGATCACTAAAAAACACGTACTTATTCAACCTCCTTTCTTGTGTATTCGGGGTATATTTCAACACACGAATACACATAAATAGTGGATTTGAGGATTTGGGTGAGGATTTAGGGTCGGGCCAAGCTAACTTATTGTATTTTATTGATTTCACTCCAAGACATAAGCATTTTCGACCCCTATTTCGCTCTTTTAGCCCCAAAAGTGCAATATAGCGCTCATATGAGGGGTTAATTTGTATTTATGTTATATATTTTTAATTATTTAGCTTGGCCCGACACCATTTCCTACCCCATTTCCTTTATCATCATGTAAGTTTTTATCATTCTCCGCTCTTTTACTTGACCTAACCAGCGGTATAAAAAAAACAATACAAGCAATTAAAAAGATGACACTACCTATGAATGTTAAAATATCATGATTTTTCAAACTTGATGCGATGAAAAAAATGGCACATATTATAAATAGTATCCAACCCACTATCTGATATCTGATTCCCTCTATAGTTTGATTTTCGTGGTATTCTTTCATTTTTTTTTGAAATTAATTCCTAACTTTTTTATTAAAACCATATAGTGTTGATAAGTGGAAAAGTTTTCCATGATATTGGTCTTTATCTATAGAAAATCTTTCCTTCTATCTGTATATTAAATTCAACTTCGGTAAATATTTCTCTTGAATTTTTTGAATCTTTTGCCTACGAAAAATTTTCTGTTTAATACTATAATGGTGCGAAGACATGGAAATCAAGATCAAATCCGATCTAATTCCAGCGGATTGATTCGTTTATTTGTAAGGCTTCCGGGATAAAGTCAGATTAAGTTTATTTCAAATCCCGGGTAACGCAGACATGGACGAATCAGGCCGCTGCCTATAACTTAAGCCATTTCTCCCTTAACTGCCCAGACAATTTCTTTACCATCGAAAACCCCTTTTCCACTGTTTTTTCAAGATCCGGATTGATCAGACAGCAGGTGGCCGGTGAAATCTGACTTTGCGCCAGCAGCTGATCCATATCGATTCCCTTGTCAGTCAGTTGTTTCCATACAGATTCAAGCTGATCGGCCAGAGAGGCGATATTTTCCGATTCAAATGGCTCAAAGTTAGTGGGCACAATCCCCCAGGACAGGATACCGCCCCGATCTAAAAATCGCTTGATGGCCGGCGCATATACGGGGAAAACTTCCTTATTGGTATAAACATCCAGAGATAAAATATCCAGATCCTGGTTGAGCAGAAAATCCCAGTCCGGGTTGCCGCATAAATGGATGCCCCGGGGGCGTTCAATCATATCAAAAAATGCTTCCATATCGCCTTTGGCCTTGCCATCCCCATATCCGGACATAGCGGAAAACAAAAACTGAAGGCCGGGTTCATCCACAAACATGAACGCATTTTCATTCATCTTTTTAAGCCGGGCAAGCTGCACATTAACCCGCTTGGCCATAAATTCAAGCATAAACGGACGGACCGTATCGTCAAAAATAATCGGCCGGTCATTCTGATCGATAATATTAAATCCAAAACTGATGGGTCCTTCCAACTGCCCACGGATGGCCGGGCGGTCTGCCAGGTCCAGCTCCAGAAACCGATGATAAACCGCAGAATATTTAGGGCTGATATCAAAAATTTCCGGAGACTCAAAGTTTGCCAGGACCTCTTCAAGTTCTTCAATAAACTTGTCCATGGAAAATTTTAATGTCTGCTGTTCAACATCCAGCAAAATTCCCGGAAAATGTTCAGCCGCCTGGACATACATGTCTTCATAGTAGTTCAACCGGGGCAGCTGAGGCCAGAATGGAATATCCATGGTCAAAGCGATTTCGATGGCACGTTCCACATCCGTATGCGGCATAACCGCCATGGCGGTGGTTAAAAGATTCCCGGGTATCGGCATAATTCCTCCCAAAGTAATTTAGGGAACTTCCAAAAATTAATATACCAAACGTGCTTGCCTTTTTGATCTTCTTCTTCGTTGCGCCAACAGTTACATAACACGTTATGCGCCTGTTGACACGCCT
>CAZQLG010000026.1:0-16691 GCA_964594105.1 uncultured Desulfococcus sp.
CTTGAGGGGGTAGTGGGTTACGCCCGTGCCGGTTCAAATCCGGCCTTCGGCACCAAATTATAAAAGCCCTGTTATCCATACGGATGCTACAGGGCTTTTTATTTGATGGTGCCGTGGCGCTTCACGATAAGATGAGAATAAAAAAAAATCGCTATTTTTAAAAAGGCCGGAAATAATTCATGGCCATTTTTCAAAACCGATATATAAAACCTAACCCGGATAAACCGGAAAAGGTATAAGTGAATTAAAGTTTGAAATAAGCTAAAGTTATGGTTATCAAAATACAAAAAAAACTCAAAAAAATTAAATTTTATACGATCAATCTTCCCTTAATATTTATTACCATCCCCATTGGATTTATTTTTGAGTTCATTATCACGTTTCCGTTTATTATTTTCTGCATGGTCGATAGTCTTGGACAAAAAAAAAGAACAAAAATCAATCAATTGTAAGCTTTTCCGTCTGAAGTGTTTTGATAACATTGAAATTCAATGATTCAGTCCTAATAATGGATCCAATTTTCCATTTTGATCTAAACGACTTAAATCATCATATCCACCGACATGATACTTCTCAATAAAAATTTGCGGCACAGTTCTCATGCCATCGCTTCGTTTTACGGATTCGGCAATTAATTCCGGGTTCCCGTCAACTTCGAATTCATTGAACAAAACCCCTTTACTTTTCAGTAGTGCTTTGGCACGAATACAATATGGACAGGATCGTGAAGTATAAATATCAATATTTACCATAAAATAAAGACTCCTTATAAATTAAATATTATGAAAAAATTCAATAAACCGGTTCCATTTAATTTTAAATTGTTCAATCGGCATACTGTCCATGGTCCGCATTTCAAGCGTCGGCCCCTTAAGATTAAACCGGACATCTGTGAATAACGTTGTCATATGATACAAAAATGTTTTAAATGATTGGTCCGTTGAATTGACAAATGCAATATTTTCACCCAACACATCTGCATGAAGCGCAAATAGAATCAGTCTTTTAATCAGTTCTTCTGAAGATTCCAGTTGCGCAAAACAGCATGGCGGCCTTCCGCAACGGCACGCATCCGTATGATTCCAGATATCCCTTCGTTCCGGAGACATTTTAAAGTCCTCCATGCCTGACAGTATACACAAAAGATTAAACAAGGGAAGAATCTCTTTAATATCAGAAATTAGCACATGCAGATGAATGGATGCCGTTCCTTTCATCATCTCAAGACCCCTTGTATCAACTTCAGCCAATCGATTATGCAGCTTGATGTATCGGTCTGCACTAAGGCACAGTGGCACTTCTGCGCGACCCGGCATATAATCCGTTCCAATATATTCAATGCCCAGACGTTTCCTGATGCCTGTATTCGTCCGATCAATTAATCCCAGCAAAGAATCAAGCACCCGATCATCATCAACAAACAACGGGGGGCTGCAGTATTCAACCTGCCCCCCTGGTTCAAAGGCTACGCGCATTCCATTTTCAGCCTGATAGACACCCCCTTTTAATAAAAAACCAATTTCCGGCAACAACCTGTTAACCGCATTCATGTCATCCAATGACAAAATACGGGTGGGGAGAAATTCATATTCAAACCCATAACTTCTGGGGCCCCTGCCCTTTAATTCAGATAAAACATCTAAATATTTCTGCGTAAACTGATTCACCAGTCTATTTAGTTTACCATTCACTTTTAAATTATTACCTCCAACGAACTAAATCGTAATAGTTTGAAATAATTTATGAATTATTTTCTCATACAATGGAGATAGATCACCATGAAACGCATTAAGATATCCCATCAGGAAAAAAATTCCTGGTACCATAATGTGAATATGATAATTGAAAACACCTGATCCGCAACTGACACCAGGGTTTCCGGTCCGATGCCACGGGTTGTTATTTGTCGTGCAAGATACCGGGTATATTCAGGATCAAGTATCCCTTGACGGCGTATTGTATCTCCAAAAAGGATCTCCTGTAAAAAATCCGGCAATGTGTCAGGGGCAGCCAACCAGTCAGCCATGGGAATGGTAAATGGCAACTTGCGGCGATGCGCTGTTTTATGATCCAATAGATTGAATTTCAAATAGGCGTGGCTACAGATGTATTTTTCTCTGACAGATTCAAGATTCACTTTCAGATTAACCGGTAACGTAGCGGCAAACTCCGCCAGACGGTAATCCAGAAACGGTGTCCGGGCTTCCAGGGAATGCCTCATAGACAACCGGTCCAGCCTTAAAACGACGTAATCCGGCAACCTGAATCGTGTTTCAAATGCAATCGCCTGATTGACCGGATCTTTATTTCCTTTCAAAAAAGGCAGGGCATCTTCATAAAATAAATTTAAAGGCGGTTTTTGACCCGTCAGTTTCAATATTTCATCTGATGTAAATAATGTCTCGCTCTGAATATATCGATCGGCCGGATTTTTTTTTCTCTTTACAAGATAGGCATTCAGCTCAGGAAAAATAAGACGTAATTCATTTTGTTTTTTTTCTGTAAGGCATGTGAATCGGGATGCAGCCCTTTCAATCATGAATTTACGGTAACCAGCGAAAATCTCATCCGCCCCTTCCCCGGTTAAAACTACTTTTACCTGATTGGCTGCCATTTCGCAAACCATATCCGTGGGCAGCAATGTTCCCAATGAAATTGGTTCTTCCATTGACCGGATAATTTCCGGTAGATTGACAAGATGGTTTTTTCGGCAGACCAGTGAAGTTAATTTTGCCGAATTAAATTTTGCCGGGTTAGTGGATAAAAAGTTCTTAACATTCGCCAATTCATTATATTTTTTTTCTTCAAATGCGATGGAAAACAGACGAATCGCAGGTTGATGCATTGCAGCCTGGGCAGATACCGCTGATGAATCAATCCCACCGCTGATCAGGGAGCCGACTTCCACATCTGACCGTAACCGGATTTTAACCGCATCTGAAAACAAATCATAAAACTGTTCCGCTGCATCATCTATTGTTATATCTTGATTGACCGCATCAAAACGGTAATCCCAGTAGCGTTTAATATGATATTTTCCAGAGGCTAAATCATATTCAAGATAAGACCCTGGTTGGAGTCTTTTAATACCCTTGAACAACGTTTCACTACCCGGTACATATCGATATGTAAAATAAGTCGCCAAGCGATGAGAATTCATTTCAGGACAAATGCCGCCGCCTGATATCAGCGGTTTAATTTCAGATGAAAAAAGAAAATCCTTTTTATTTATTAAATAATAAAGCGGCTTAATGCCGAACCGGTCGCGAAACAAAAGTAAGCGGTTGTGTCTCGGATCGAATATAGCGCCGGCATACATCCCATTCAGATAAGATAGAAAATCGAGACCTTTTAAACGATACAAATGCAGTGCAACTTCAACATCTCCTTTGGAAACAAAATGCTCAGTTTTTACCAATTCACGAAGTTCTATGAAATTATAAATTTGTCCATTACATATTATGGACGTATCATCGCGTCTGCAATGTATCGGCTGCATCCCGGTTTCAAGATCAAGAATCGACAAACGAACAAACCCAAGCCCGACGGTTTTGTCGCAAACAGAATGAACCGCATTCTTTTGATCATCCGGTCCGCGATGCCGCAGAATTTCCCCCATTTGAGTGAGCCGTCTGCTGATACCCTCATAGGACATATCTGGAGACACAATTCCATAGATACCGCACATGGGCAAATATTACCTTTACTATTTAAAAAATTGATCAAAACAAATTCAATCTCTTTAAGCCAATTAATTCCAGAAGCTTATTTTCTATGCGACTTAAAAAAATATTATATTAATGATTTATGATAAATGATTATGTTATATTATGAAATACTCATTTTTGGTTTGCTTGAAATGAAAATAATCGACTTACCAATTAATTTTTAGATTTATTTATAATGAATTATAATTCTAACAGATACCCATCAAATCAATTCTACTCTTTCTTACGATCCCGGTCGGGAACAAGGGATAAAAATAATTTAAAAATAATTTTTCAGAAAGACGCGCAAAATGAAAAAAAAACTTTTAAAGAAGCGTTTATATTATGCCGGGCATGCAAACATAAAATTACAACGCATCAGGAAATAATAAGTGTCAACGGTTCTCAACAGCATACTTTTGCCAATCCAAATGGAATCATATTTGATATCAAATGTTATAAAACAGCACCAGGATGTTTAATCACCGGGCCATTTACCCAAGAGTTTTCCTGGTTTAAAGGTTACCTGTGGCGGATATCCATATGCGCATCTTGCCTTACGCATCTGGGGTGGCTGTTTTTTTCTTCAAACAATGATCATTTTTACGGTTTAATTCAGGACCGGCTCATTGACGCCGTTGAATGATTCCGTAACCAATAAATCATATGTTCGTCAAAAAATACCAATGAATGATAAACTGTAAACTTGAGCATATAGTTTATCTCTTACAAAGATTCAACCAATTCGGTGTATATATTCATTGACAAATATTTATATTTCTTATAATAAAAATAACATATATTATTTAATTTCGTCTTAGAATACAAACGGAAGGCGCAGACAATCTGTAAAATATGGAAATCACATCTTAATCTTCAAATAGAATTTTATAAAAAAACAATGGGGACACCATGAAATACAAGTTGATCGGGACGTTTATTGCCTTGTTCTTTTATGGATGCATACTAAACACCTTTTTAATAATTTTACCTTCCGACATAGCCAACGCCCAAATGGCTGAACTTACAGAAATTCAAACCGGTATCTTTCACCTTTCACACAAAAACATGGGGATTACCTCGGAAACCTTTCTAACCGACAAATATATTGATGAAGAACAGGCAAGATATTTTAGCGAAATCTCCAAACCCAAAATCAACACACCGGCAGACGATAATTATCCTTTTACCCTTGTCGATCATTACATATTGGACTCAGACTTGAAAATCGATTATAAGTATGACAACATATTATGTAGCGATTTGCCGAAAACAGCATACTTAAGCCGGCACAACCTCTCCATTGAAGATTATACAAACACTAAAGCACGACCGACTTACTTTTTTATTGATAAAATGAAAGGTACGAACCCGTTTACCGGTGAAAAAGTTACCGCCATGCGTCTGGAAGTAAATAAGTATGAATACTTTGCTAATGTAATGAAGCATAAAAGCGTAACACCTGGAGAAGACTGTTATATTGGTTATGTATCAAATACATATGTACGAGTTGATAGCGCCCAGGTTGCCATATGGGCCAGACTGACTGACACAGACTTAATAAAAAGATGCCGTCCCACAGTTCAAAATACAACCTGCCTGCACCCATCTGATATCCGCCCTCAACCGGAACCCATCCGACTCATAAGATTATCATCAGACAATCCTTGCATCGGAGAGCCATACTTACCCGAAGCACCGAGGAGCAAATGCTACTACCCCTTTCCTCCTGAAAGAACATCAGCCGCAGCAACTAATTGGTCTTATAATTACAAGCTTCGCAATTAATCTCCGGCGACTTCTCACACCAGGGAATCACGAAGCGCAACCGCTCAACCATCTGATTCGACCTGCAAGACTTGCTGATAAAATTGCAGCCTCAACTTGATCCTCTGCATAAAAAACCTTTACAGCTCTTTTTCTTGAAGGTGTTAAACATATACTTTATGCCCCTAAAACCCATTAAATTCAAATTATATTTAATTTATATTGACTTTTCAAATTTTAAAAGGCATTTTTATCGGATTTCTTTATTTGAAAAAATAATCGCTATTTTATCTTTTAATATTTTTGACCACAGTAGCTAAGGGAACTTCCAAAAACTAATATACCAGCCTTGCTTGCCTTTTTGATCGTTTTCTTTGTTGCGTCAACAGTTACATAACACGTTATGCGCCTGTTGACGCGCCTTAAATACGACCAAAAATTCTGCGCAATTCCGGTATATTAATTTCTTCCACTTCCCTAAAAACAACTGGAAAGAATTTATTGACAATGAACAACCTAATGCAAAAAGTAAGAAATATTGGCATAAGTGCCCATATTGACTCAGGAAAAACAACATTAACAGAACGTTTTCTGTATTTGACCAAAAAAATTCACCGTATTCATGAAGTGAGAGGCAAAGACGGTGTCGGCGCGACCATGGATTCCATGGAACTGGAAAAAGAACGCGGCATTACAATCGCGTCTGCAGCAACTTACTGCCAATGGAAAAATCATGAAATAAATATCATTGATACGCCGGGCCATGTTGATTTTACGATCGAAGTCGAACGGGCGTTACGGGTTCTTGATGGTGCAATCCTGGTCCTCTGTTCAGTGGGCGGGGTACAATCCCAATCCATAACCGTTGACCAGCAAATGAAACGATACCAGGTGCCGTGTATTGCATTTATTAACAAATGCGACAGAAACGGTGCCGATCCTTTCCGAGTTATTGACCAACTAAGAGAAAAACTGAACCATAACGCGGTTCCTATTCAGATTCCCATCGGCCTTGAAGCTGACTTAAATGGCATCATTGATTTAATCTCAATGAAAGCCGTTTATTTTGATGGAGACTTTGGTGATATTATTCGATTAGAAGAAATCCCAGATGTGTTGATGGAAACCGCCCTTGAAAAACGTGAAGAGCTCGTCGATGCCGCATCTATTTTTTCAGACGAACTGACCGAAGCAGTAATAGAAGAATCCGAAATCCCAGAGGCACTTCTGATTGACGCCATCCGCAAGGGAACTATTCAGCGTGAATTCACCCCTGTTGTTATGGGATCAGCATACAAAAACAAGGGGATTCAGTTGGTACTCGACGCTGCAAACGATTTCTTACCATCGCCCATGGAAATTGATAATGAAGCATTGAATTTAGACTGCAACGAAGAAACCATTTCCCTTACCGGCAAAAAAGAAGACCCGCTCGTCGCTCTTGCTTTTAAACTTGAAGAAGGCCAATTCGGTCAATTAACCTATATTCGGGTCTATCAGGGAAAATTAAATAAAGGTGATACGTGTGTTAATATTCGTACCGGGAAAAAAATTAAGATCGGCAGAATTGTAAGAATGCATTCGGATCAAATGGAGGATGTGGAAAAAATTGAAGCAGGTTATATTGGCGCACTTTTTGGCGTGGATTGTGTTTCCGGAGACACGTTTGCCGCTTCCGGAATGAATGTTTCAATGACGTCCATGCACATTCCTGAACCGGTTATCTCATTATCAATCAAGGCCAAGGACAATGCATCCGAAATCAGTATCGCCAAAGCACTCAATCGTTTTACAAAAGAAGACCCGACGTTTCAAACTTTTGTCAGCAATGAAACCGGAGAAACAATTGTTTCAGGAATGGGTGAACTTCATCTTGAAGTATACATTGAACGAATGCGGCGGGAGTACAAAGCTGAAATCATAACCGGTGAGCCCAGTGTCGCCTACCGGGAAACGATTACCTGCAACACGCCTTTTGACTATACGCACAAAAAACAAACGGGTGGCGCCGGGCAATACGGACGTATTGCCGGTTTCATGGAGCCTGTTGCGGAAGAAGAGTTTGTTTTTGAAAATAAAATCACCGGCGGTTCGATCCCCACACAATACATCTCTTCATGTGAAAAAGGGTTTGTTTCCTGCCTTGCAAAAGGCCCATGGCTAAAATACCCGGTTACCGGTGTAAAAATCGTGATCAACGACGGAGCGTCACATTCAGTAGATTCGTCAGAAATGGCATTCCAGGCAGCTGCTCGCGGCGCTTTCCAACAGGCTTATTTTAAGGCCCGTCCGGTTTTGCATGAACCGATTATGAAAGTAGTGATTGAAACCCCGGCTGAATTTCAGGGAAATGTTATGGGATCACTGAATCAGCGGCGTGGAATGATCATCGGATCTCATGATGTGGGACAGATTACGGCGATTGAATCAGAGGTTCCTTTATCTGAAATGTTCGGATATTCTACGACATTAAGATCTATGACCCAGGGAAAAGCGAATTTCACCATGGAATTCTCTACTTATAAACAAGTCCCTAAAAGTATTTTAGAAACCATAGAAAAAAAAAATGAAAAAAAAACTAAAACGGGTACCTGATTCTTAAATCAAGAAAAAACCGAGAAAAACCACGACTGTTATTTAATTTTACATGTAAAATATAGATATAAGGATGAATAAATGCTGAAGAAACAACTTATCTTAAGAGATCCATTAAGTTTCTTAGGATGTGAAACGGATGAAACAGAAATAAAAGGCAATTTTGGCGCTGTTACCTCCCGGGCCGGTGTTGGAAAAACTGCTTTTCTGGTACAAATTGCGATAAGTAGTCTGCTTAAAGATAAAAATGTGCTTCATATTAGTATACAAGATCCCGTTGACAAGGTAAATTTGTGGTATAAAGAATTATTTTTAAATCTTACTCACAATCAGGACGCCAAAGAGTCCAAGCAATTATGGGAAACACTGCTGGCCAAACGATTCATCATGACTTTTGAAACAGAAGGGTTTAATGTTTCAAAATTAATTGCCAGAATTGATGAGCTAAGCTCACAAAATATTTTTGTACCGCATTTAATCATTGTAGATGGCCTTTCTCTGGACATCTCCATACAGTCGGAACTTCTTCAACTAAAAGAATATGCGATCAAAAACAACTTTACCACCTGGTTTTCTATGCGTACCCACAGACATCAATCAGAGGATCCGGTAACGTTGCTCCAACAATTGGACGGAAATAATAGTTCCCTTTTTAACATGGTCATTCAATTAGTGCCGCATAAAGATCAAATTCAAGTCAAAAGACTCCCGCTAACCGGCGAATGCAATGACCGTCCCCCGCTTTTAATTGATCCTGCAACAATGATGATTAAGGAAACGATTAATAAATAATTGTTCACCGACCACCTGTTTTCCTGAAAAGCTACAAAGCCACAGAACAGCCTTTTTTTTGTGACGTGGCTTTTCGGTCATTAATATTTTATTTTTAATTTTTTTGATAAATCTGACTTTCTAAAATGATTTATTCAGAACCCGCCCAAAAAAATCTTCACTGAATCCGGGTTTAATATATTATCGTTTTACCTTCTGAGTTTTTAAAAAGTATTCTAGATTAATAAAATTTATTGTATTTTTATCAAAACAATGTTATTTTTTTAAGAATATAGTTCAAACCAAATACTTAATCTAAAAATACCAATAAATTATGATTCTTATTAAACATCAGTAAAAGGGAGTAATTTAAAATGATCCGGAAAAAAGTGATATTTATTTTAACACCAATATTCCTCTTACTGGTTTTTACAATGCCAGGATATTGCAGCGAAAAACCTTCTTGTGCTGTTTTATTGTTCCATCCGGACATGTCTTCTTCCAATGTTTATGAAAGTCAAATGATGTCTAATAAATACGCGCAATTATTAGACCGCCTGGACATGTTTGATGTCATTGATTTTAATGAAGTGGCTGATATATTGAAGAATAAAAACGCCCTTGACTATGAAAAAACCTGCACTGATCTGGGATGTGCGCTTAAAATTGGCAACAAATTAAATGTGGACTTCGTAATCTACGGTATTATAGGTAATGTGGGCAGCTTATTTTCATTGGAGACCACCCTTGTAAATGTTGCCGGGGGCAATGAAACGCAACATGCCGTTTATGACTTTGAAGGCACCCAAAAAGAATTTGATGATACCGCTCCCGGCGAAAATATTAAAGCACTCTTTGGCATAAATGAAATTCCGGCCGGTAAAGAGCCCTTAAATCCTGACCTTGGTATCGTTATACCGCCTGAACCGGAAGCAATCGTTGAAGATGAAATTAAAGCACCGGTTGAAACAAAGGCACTGCATTTCGGCCCCAGAATTGGGATCGGGGCCAGTAATGACGGCGTTGAAATAGGCGGTGGATTTGAAGTTCAGTTTAAAAAATTATCATTTCAATTTTTACTCAATAACGATGGCTTTGCCAGTG
Organism: uncultured Desulfococcus sp.; assembly: GCA_964594105.1. GTDB lineage: Bacteria > Desulfobacterota > Desulfobacteria > Desulfobacterales > Desulfosalsimonadaceae > SURF-3. Next base: position 9,945 of record CAZQLG010000026.1, read on the forward strand.
GCGTTTCATTCTACCTCCACCCTGAAGGCAATTCTCCATTTGTTTCAATTGTAGGATCTTACTATGACACCAAAAACCATGGCGAGGATGAGATCGGCCGGATTTATGGTTTATTGTTTGGATACCGCATTGCTTTGGACCACTATGTCAAAAAAGACTTTGCCAAACATATTAACGTACGCGTTGGCCTGGGCGCCGGTTATGTTAACTGGGACCAGACGGGCGTTAAGGCACCCGATGTGAAAGACAGTGATGAAGAAATTATTCCTCTTGTTGAATTTACCCTTGGATATACGTTCTGATTACCGAATATAAATTAATCCGCTATTTTTTAAAAAAATATTGAAAAAAACGTGAGTGTCTTTCCGGCACCCACGTTTTTTTGTTTTTTTGTTTGAATAAAAAGTCTATTCCCACCTGAAATCGCCATAAATGTTTGATCCCGTCTTGAAAATGAAGTTGGTATTGACTTATTGTTATTAATTTAATAAAAATCCTTTTGTTTTAAACATGTAAAAGAAATCAACCTTGCATTACAAAAAATGTGACCCAGGAGGATAAATTTGTACTCAAAGCTTCTGATACTTCACTTCCCGAGTCGGGAAGTTGAAAAACCTGTGGTCTGCCATTTGACCAAGTATTATGACCTTACCTTTAATATTTTAAAAGCAACTATTCTTCCCCGGAAAGAAGGCATTATGGTTCTGGAACTTTCAGGATCAAAAAAAAATTTCAAGGACGCTGTTCAATACCTGAAAGATCAGGGGGTCATCGTAAAAAATGCGTCACAGGAAATAACCCGGGACGAAAGTAAATGCATCCATTGTGGCGCCTGTACAGCTGTTTGTCCCACCGCTGCGTTGTCCATCAGCCGTCCGGATATGTACGTCCAATTTGACAAAAAAAAATGTAGCGTCTGCGAGCTTTGCATTACCGCCTGCCTGACCCGGGCAATGAAAATACAACCTGTTTCCGAATCCCTTTTTGAATGAAACCAAAAGTTGCCGTTGCAATAAGCGGTGGTATTGACTCTTTAATTACTGTCGTTCTATTAAAAAAAAAATATCAAAATATTGTTGGCCTGCATTTTATTACCGGTTATGAACCCGCTTCCTTTTGTACTTCTGAATTAACAAATGTCTCAATTAATAAAAATGATCCCCCCGTTTCCATATCAGATCTGCCGACGGCCCATCCGATCACACATATAAAAAACCAACTTGATATTCCGATAAAACTGGTTGACTGCCGACAATATTTTCAGATGACAATTGTCGATTATTTTGTTCAGAAATATCGCGACGGATTGACCCCCAACCCTTGTATGATATGCAATCCATTAATAAAATTTGGAATAATTTTTGATTTAGCCAGACAAACAGGTGCTTCTTATTTTGCCACCGGTCATTATGCCCGTATTATTAAAAAAGAGAGCCATCTGTATCTTCTTCAAAAGGGAACAGATACCCGAAAAGATCAATCATATTTTCTGGCATTATTACCAAAAAAAATTCTCCCCTTTGTTCGTTTTCCGCTCGGTACAATGACCAAGCAACAAGTCATGGAAATGGCAGATCTAAAAAAATTAACCCCGGTTACCAAAAAAGAAAGTCAGGATATATGTTTTATACAAGATAATGATTATGCAAAATTTATAACGGACCAGGCGGGGAATTCGTCCTCTCCCGGCCTGATTACCGATCTGGATGGTCATAAAATAGGAACCCATAATGGCCTTCACAAATTTACGATTGGTCAACGACGTGGAATTAACTGCCCTGCCGACGAACCTTATTATGTTTTAAAAATTGACATAAAACAAAATCGGTTGATCGTCGGATCTAAAAAAGATTTATATAAACCATCTCTCACAATAAAAAATATCAACTGGTTTATCCCAAAACCAGACTCCCCGTTAGATGTTTTTGTCAAAATTCGCTATCGACATGAGGCAGCGAAAGCAACTCTGATTCCCCGGAAAAACAATTCTGTGATGATATGTTTCAAAAAACCACAGTTCGCAATTACGCCGGGCCAGGGGGCTGTTTGTTATGTGAACAATGAAGTAATCGCAGGTGGATGGATTGACAAATAAAGAGAACAAAAACAAATTTAACGTGACGGTGACGACACTCGGCTGCAAGGTAAACCAGTTTGATTCTGAATCCATCTATGCTGAATTACAAAATATCCGCCCAAAAAATGGCAATGACCGTGCGGCTGTCGATATATGCATTATTAATACCTGTACCGTCACTCAAAAGGCTTCCATGCAGTCCAGACAGGCGATTCGAAAGGCCATACGTAACAATCCGCATGCGATTATAATTGCAACCGGATGCTATGCCCAGTCTGAACCTCTGGAACTTAAAAAAATTCAGGGCCTTGATTATATTATCGCCAACTCAGATAAGCATCGTATTGCGCAAATAATGTCCGATTCGAATAAATGCGGAAAGCACTCCTCTCCCGTGATTGTTCATAAAAATATCCGGAATCAAAAAGATATTCCCAAAGCCATTGTGCCTTTAATTAAAAGCCGGACCCGTCCATTTATCAAAATTCAAGATGGGTGTGATAATTTTTGTTCTTACTGTATTGTGCCGTATACCAGAGGCCCCAGTCGCAGTCTGCCCCCTGAAGAGGTATTCAATATAATCACCAACCTGCCGGCAGTTAAAAGGCAAGAAATAGTTTTAACCGGGATTAATCTGGGGAAATACGGACTTGACCTCTCACCGCCATGTTCCCTGTTAATGCTTCTAAAGCGTATTCATAATGCGGATACCATTACACGGATCAGACTGTCATCCATAGAGCCGGTTGAATTGACCAATGATCTGATAAATTTCACTGCGAAATCCAACTGGATCTGCCATCATTTTCACATTCCACTGCAAAGCGGCGACAAACACATTTTAAAAAAAATGAACAGATCATATGACCCGGAACTGTTTAAAAAATTAATAAAAAAAATTCATCATGCCATCCCGGATGCCGCAATCGGAATCGATATTCTGGTAGGTTTTCCCGGTGAAACGGAAGACGCTTTTAGAAATACATATGCCTTATTAGCGTCTCTTCCGATCACGTATCTGCACGTATTTCCTTTTTCATCCCGACCGGGCACAAAAGCAAGCACGTATCCAGATCATGTGACGCCGCAGATCATCAAAAAAAGACGTAATAAATTTTTAGATTTAGGCCGCAAAAAAAAAGCAGATTTTTATACACAAATGATCGGCAAAATCCTTAATGTGTTAATCGAGGGAAAAAGAGACACCGCTTCAGGACAATTAACCGGCGTCAGCGACAACTATGTAAGGGTTCTGGTAGACGGTGATGACAACTTAAAAAATAAAATTTTACCATACCGCATTACTAAAATATTAAATCCGAATGCCGTTTTGGGTGAATCAATGACATGATTGACGTATGATATTAGATATAATATAACAAATTCATTCATAAATTTGCTATTAATGATTATTTTAACAGCGCAACCCGATGAGGCCCTTAATGAAAGAAGAAGAACAAAAGGATACTGTAATGTATACCATTTCCGAACTTGCAGATGAATTAGATATCAGTACTCGTGCAATCAGGTTTTACGAAGAAAAAGGACTGATTCTGCCGAAACGGACGAAAGGGAACCACAGGTTTTATAATAAAAGAGATCGGGCCCGTTTAAAACTTATCTTAAGAGGCAAGCGTTTAGGATATTCCCTTGAAGAAATCTCTGAAATGATCGGTTTAGCAAATTTTAATATGGATGAAGAACAACAGTTAAAAAAATCTTTTGCTTTCGGAAAAAAGAAAGTAATAGAAATTAGTGAACGAATGCAGGAATTACAGATTCTCAAAGAAGATCTGCTGGCGATTCAGCAAAGAATATCAAACCGGATGGAAGAGTTAAAAATCAAAAATTCATAATTCATTTTAATTTTTAATTTAATTAATGGAGATTAAATCCAATGGCACTTATTGAATGGGAAAAAGATGACACGGTTGCCGTTATAAAATTAAATAACGGGGAAAACAGACATAACTTAGAGTTTGCACTGACGTTTAATCGTGTGCTTGATGAAGTTATTGAAGACAAAGATGTTACAGCAGCTGTTATCAAATCAACTGATCCGAAATGCTGGTGTCTTGGTATAGATGTTGAGTGGCTGATGAAGCAGTTTACGGAACAATCTTTTGATAACATAAAAAATTGTATGTATGAGATGAATAATGTGTTTAAAAAGCTGCTATTACTACCGGTTCCGGTCATTGCCGCTATCAATGGGCATGCTTTTGGAAACGGTGCGATATTGTCCTGTGCCTGTGATTTTAGATTTATGAGATCCGATCGCGGATATTTTTGTTTTCCGGAAGTCGACTTAGGCATTCCGTTTCTGCCGGGTATGGTTGCTTTTGTTCGTAAAGCCATACCGGAATACAAATTTAATGAACTAAAACTCACCGGTAAAAGAGTGGGAGCCGCCGAACTGGCCGAGCATCACATTATTGAAAAAGCATGCGATGATGCAGAATCCGTGGTAGCCGAATCGATAGCCTTTGCAAAAACATTTAATAAAAAACGAGGCATTTTTAAAGAACATAAGTCAAGAATGCATAAACATATTATCCAAATAATTGATACTGAAGACAAGGAGTTCATTGAACCATTGTTGTTGATGGTCCAGGAATAATATAAGGATTGCAGTTAGCAAACACAAAAAGCTGTTAAAAAGAATAAGGGCGCTTCAGTCAAATCACCGAGCGCCCTATTTTTATATTTGATAATGCGTATTTATTAGATTAAGTAAATGCGGTCAGGTTGAAAAATTTGAGGTTATCTTTGGCGGACTTGATATACTCATCCCGCTCCATTTTCATCATAGGACGGAAAAAATTTTCTCCTGAAACAAAATTGTGTATTGCATTCATTATTGACAAGACCTTCATCGTCGCATCCGCAGGCACATTTTTCCGGTCATCGGAAAGTCCCATTGAATAAGCAATATCATTTATATATTCCGGCACTTTAAAATCGAGAATACTGCCGTGTCGCGTTTTTGTAAAATACCTAAAGAGCGTCAGGTTGGATATTTCCGGATGTTCAAACAAATAGTCCGCCATCTCATCAACCGCTATTTCGATTCGTTCACCAAGCGGTCTGCCTTTTATAATTTTCTCCACTTCGATTAATTTACCACGTAAACCGTCAGAGACATCCATTATCACCGCCTCGTATAGGTCGCCCTTCTCTCCCCAATGATAATACAAAGTGGAGATATCAATATTAACGGCTTTTGCAATCATCCGGGTAGTCGTGCCATGGAATCCGTATTCCCCGAAAATTTTCCGGGCAGCTGTTAAAATTTTTGCTTTCATCGAACCCGGATTCTGCTTTGCTTTCTCAAGTGATGATGCCATTAATTTCCTCTTAATTAAATCATATTCCAAAATTAAAAAAACATTTTCATATTCACAAAAATCTTTAAATTAATCGTTAAATTAAAGTAAAGTCAATTTTTATTAATATAAGAAAACCGTTAAAACCTTAAAAAGGCATGCAACGTTGTCAACGTTCAAACCATTTTCACATGACAAAAAAAATAAATAGAGCCTTCAGATGTTCGGGCATTAAATTATACCCTGAGCCTCAAGTTCCTTAATACTATCTGCTGAATATCCAAATTCATTGAGCACTGAAACGGTATTTTCACCGAATGAGGGCGGCAGTTGACGCACAGATCCGGGTGTCTCGCTCAGTTTGACCGGAACGCCTATACATTTTAAAATTTCACCGGTTGAACTTTTCAAATCAACAACCATCTCTCTTGCCTTAAACAAGGGATCTTCCATTGCTTCATCCAGACTTCTGACCGGTCCCCAGCAGATATCCTGGCCATCAAGTTCTTCACACCAATACGAAAGCGGTTTTTGTTTAAATTTTTCTCTTACAAATTGAATAATTTCATCTTTTTTACCATCATCATACTGAAGTGCTATGTATTCAGGCTTATCAAAATAATGACACAAATTTTTCCAGAATCTATTCTCTACCGCACCAATAGATAAGTAACGATTATCCGCTGTTTCATACGTATTATAACAGGCATAACGATGAGAAAGAAGCGAATCCGATCTTTTGACAGGCATTCCGGCATATTTTTTAAGGCTTAACACCAAGGACAATAAACTCATGGAGCCATCTGTCATGGATATATCAATATACTGACCGGTCCCGCTCTGTTGCCTGGCATGCAAAGCCATTAATATGCCAATGGCAGCATACATCCCCCCACCGGCAATATCAGCAATCTGTATTCCGGGAATGGATGGCGGACGATCTTTTTCTCCTATTAAATCCAGCACACCGGCCACACTTAAATAATTTACATCATGCCCGGCCGCGTCCCTATACGGACCGGTTTGTCCATAACCGGAAATTGAGCAGTAAATGATCCCAGGATTTATTTTTTTTACAGATTCATAATCAACACCAAGACGCTCAGTCACACCCGGCCGGAAACCATCAAGAACAATATCGGCTTTTTCAGCCATTTTAAAAAATATTTCCCGGCCTTTGTCTGATTTAAGATTGAGTGTAATATGTTCTTTGTTCCTGAGCACCGCAGAATTTATTCCTGCCTCAGCAGCATATCGTTTATCTTCTATTGCAATGACTCTTGCCCCGTGATCCGCAAGGATCATCGAACAAAAGGGTCCTGGTAATAATCGGGACAAATCAAG
>CAZQLG010000027.1:0-8166 GCA_964594105.1 uncultured Desulfococcus sp.
CAGGGAATATCCGAACATTTTTTTTCAAATTCATCCTTAAACCGGGGCGCAACAGTTACCAGAAATCGACCGGCGGACTCTGAGAATAACAGTGTATCGTTTCGCTTCACATTGTCGTCCGGCACTTCGGCAAGATCAATATCAAGCCCCAGATTTCCGCCCATGGCGATCATCGCCAGATGGATACCAATTCCGCCGCGATATATACCGTGGGCGGATGCCACCAGTCCCTCATTGATTGCTGAAAATAAGACATTATATGTAAGGATAAACTTTTTGGCAAACACCTGCGGGACATTTTTTCCGATATAGCCGAACAGATCATAATATTCGGAGCCGCCCAGTTCATTTCGGGTCTCACCCAGGATGTACACCCGATCACCGGCGCATTTCACATCCATGGTCACGCATTTTTCAATATCTTCAACCACTCCCACAGTGGAGAACTGCATGGTTTCCAAGGCGGACACTTTATGGGATTCACCATATTTACCCGGCAGATGGCCATCCACATACATACTGTCTTTTCCTGACAGCAGCGGGATGCCGTATACCATGCACATTTCATAAAGCGCTTTGCAGGATCGGACCAGCTGAGCGGCCTTGAACCGGCCATCCGGATTTTTCACAGAATCGTAAGCAATATTGGGCCAGCAAAAATTATCCACACCGCCGATATGATCAGGGTTCCCACCGACGGCCACCATGCGGCGAACCGCTTCGTCAATGGTACAGGTGGTCATGTGATAGGCATCAATTGCCGAATACATGGGCAAAAGTGCCTGGGAAAAAACAATACCGCGCAAGGACGAAAGCACCGGCCTTATCACCGTTGCATCACTGTAAACATCCCGGTCTTTGCCGACCAGGGGCTTAATCACACTGCCGCCTTGCACTTCATGATCATATTGGCGGGTAATCCATTCCTTTGAACAGATATTGGGCCGGGTAAGCATTTCAAGGAGTACATTGTTGAAATTTTGCGGCTCGGACAGGACCGGTTCATAAAGTCCCCGCTGTTCCGGCGGTATCCATTGGGCGTCAAATTTCCACTGGGGAAATCCGGATTTCAGAAGGTCCATACCAACATAGGCGCAGGTCTCACCATTGTATGTGATATGAAGCTTTCCTGAATCCGTATACTTGCCGATGACCGTGCTTTCGACCGCATGTTTTGCAGAAAGCGCCATGAACCGGTCAATATTTTCGGGTTTCACGGCAACCGTCATGCGCTCCTGGGATTCGGATATCCATATTTCCCATTGATCCAGACCGTCATATTTTAACGGCACTTTTTCAAGATAAACCTCGCACCCGTTGGACAGCATGGCGGATTCGCCAATAGATGACGACAGCCCCCCGCCCCCGTTGTCCGTAATATGAGGGATCAGGCCGTCATCACGTGCTTCTAACAGAAAATCATGCATCTTTTTCTGAGTATACGGGTCACCGATCTGAACGTGGCCTGCCGGTGTGTGTGCGGAAAATGTTTCCGAAGATGCCGTAACCCCATGAATACCATCTTTGCCGACCCGGCCGCCGCACATAACAATCAGTTCACCGGGCGATGTTGTTTTCAGCTCAGACGGCTTCCCCGCAGCCAAAACCGGCATAATCCCCAACGCAGTAACAAAAACCAGACATTTGCCCATATATCCCGAATGAAAGGTAACCTGTCCGAAACCTGTCGGAATACCGCTTTTATTGCCCCCATCTCTCACCCCTTCGATCACGCCGTCCAACAGACGGCGGGGATGTAGTTTCGGCTTGAGGTCACCGCAGTAATCCCGATCTCCCACACAAAAACCATAACTGCCCATGATCAGCTTTGACCCCAGGCCGGTACCCAGAGGGTCGCGGTAAACACCGACAATACCGGTAATGGCACCGCCATAGGCTTCCATATTGGAGGGAGAATTATGGGTCTCGCCGGTAATTACATAATAATTATCTTCATCAAACCGGCCGACACCGGCATTATCCCATAATACCGATATCACCCAGTCTTTCTTTTCCTTAAGCAGCAGTGTCGGGGCTTCAATATAGGATTTAAACAAATTATCAACAATTTCCGTTTTTCCGGTTTCAAAATCCGTGTAGGTAAAAACGCCACGAAACGTATTGTGGTTGCAATGGTCACTTCTGGCCTGAGAAATATATTCCAACTCCACATCCGTCGGTTCGGTCAAACCGATTTGTTTTCTCTGGGTCTGGACCTCGGGATTATTGAAATAGGATCGGATAACCGGTACATCATTTTTATTTAACGCCAGGCTCCGTTCATCACTGACTTTCATGAGTGCGGCATCACTGTCCATAGTGATGGTTGAGAGTATGGGCGTATGATCCAGCTTAACCTTCGGTATCATACAGCCGATGCCAACTTCCGGATGCCACTCTTGTTTTGAAAAAACACGTACCTGCTGAATGATATCATTTGCCAACAGTTCACCAGCAACCAGTTCAACATCCGAACGGATCAAATGCCTTCCCTTAAGACAAAAACGCCGGGATGTGTAAACATCCTCACCCGTTGCCAGACGGATATTTAAGACATCTTCAATTGCTTCCACCGCCGTACTGCCTGGATTATCCTTGACCCCCGGACGATAACCAACCCATATGCACCAGTCAAAGTCCTGCGCCAGCGGATCATAGGAGGAAATCTGAGTCACCGGGTTGGTAAAAATTTCCGTTCGAACCGTCTGCAACTGGCCTGGCGAAAGATCCACATCCATGGTAATGACATGCACCGTACGAATATCATCAATCTTAATATCAAAATAGGAAACAGCCTTATTTCTGATACCTTGCCCCTCAGCATCAAAAAGATCCGGTTTTAACGTAATTTCAAGTCTATGTGGCATTTTGTTAGGTTCTAAATTTTAGGTTTTAGGTTTAAGGTTAAAAAGACTGAAGGTTGAAGGTTGAAGGTTAAAAATCGTCGGCGAAAAATCTTTACTTCAGCCTTATACCTTAAACCTTATACCTAATTCCTTATTTCTCGAAAAACCGCATAATATCATTATAAAAAACAAAAACCATCAGCATCATCAACAAAAAAATGCCAACCTGCTGGGCGATTTCCCGGGTTTTTATGCTGACCGGCCGGCGAATAACCGCCTCAATGCTGAAAAAAAGAATATGACCGCCATCTAATACCGGGATCGGCAATAAATTTAAAATTCCCAAGTTCACGCTGATCAACGCAATAAACGCAAGCAGGCTCACCATCCCCTGCTCCACCTGTTCACCTGCCATCTGGGCAATTAATATCGGGCCGCCGATTGTTTTAGCCGGTATGGTTCCCTGAAAAACCTTAACAACACTGAAAACGGTCAGTTTACAGATTAAATAGGTACGGTTCAGGCTTTCGGTAAAAGCATCAACCAGTCCCAGTTTTTTGGTAATAACATCTCCGGTTGAACTGACCCCTATTATATACCGATGCTGTTCTTCACCGAAAATATTTTTCATCACATCATCTGCCGGAGTTACAGAAAGATTAATGTGACGGCTGTCTCTTAACAATGTTATGTCCAATGGCGAGCCGCCGCTGTCCATAATCATCTCCGCCATTTCAGACCAGTTGCCGATAGGTGAGCCGTTAATCTCTAAAATTTTATCACCGCTGAGAATACCGGCCGATTCGGCGGGATAACCGGCGTTGACTTCGCCGATCACGGGTTGAAGCATCATCAACCCGGCAGACCAGAAAATACCGAAAAATATGATAATTGCCAGAATAAAATTAAAAACCGGCCCGGCCGCCACGATAAGTATTCGTTGAAAAACAGGTTTATGGGTGAATGAAAACGGAATATCCGCCGGATCCAGTTCTTCATCCGGCTGTTCTCCGACCATTTTCACGTATCCACCAAGGGGTATGGCGGACAGGCGGTATTCCGTCCGGCCAATGGTTTTAGCCAGTATTTTCGGGCCAAAGCCCAGTGAAAATTTTTCAACGCCCACGCCAAACGCTTTGGCAACAATAAAATGACCGAATTCATGAAAAAATATCAAAACACCCAGTACGACGACAAAACCAATTACAAAGCTCATACATTCCCCTTCTCTTCAGACAAAACAATCCATTGCGCCGCTGTTTTTCTGGCCCATTGATCGGCCAGCAATATATCATCAATTTCCGGGGCAGTTATACTATTATGGTTTTCCATTGCATACTCGATCACTTCAGGTATTTGAATAAAAGCAATACGTTTATTTAAAAACGCATCCACCGCCACTTCATTGGCGGCATTCAAAACGCATGGCAGGGTTCCGCCGGTTTCACAGGCAGAAAACGCAAGGGCCAGACAGGGAAATTTTTTCACGTCCGGGGCATCAAATGTCAATGCCCCGATTCCGGCAAAATCCGGCACTGGCAAATTCAGGGGCAGACGTTCCGGAAAGGACAATGCATAGGCAATGGCACCTTTCATGTCCGGGGTCCCCATTTGGGCAATCACGGAACCATCTATATAAGAAACCATGGAATGAATGATACTCTGGGGGTGAATCACCACTTGAATTGTTTGAAGAGACACATCAAACAAATGTTTTGCCTCGATCACCTCAAGTCCTTTGTTCATCAGAGTGGCCGAGTCAATACTAATTTTATCTCCCATCTCCCAGGTGGGATGTGCCAGCGCTCTTTCAGGCGTAATGGATTTAAACTGATCAGCCGGCAGATTTCGAAATGGCCCGCCGGAAGCGGTCAACAGAATTTGTTTTAGATCTGTTTTACGATTACCGGCCAGGCATTGAAAAATGGCACTGTGTTCACTATCCACCGGAAGGATGGAAACATTATTTTCTTCTGCCCGCTGCATCACAATGTCACCCGCCATGACCAGCGTTTCCTTGTTTGCCAGCGCAATATGTTTACCGGCATCAATCGCCGCAAGCGTCGGCAGCAAACCGGCAGCCCCGACAATGGCAGAAACCACCATATCCACATCCGGGTGAACAGCGGCCGCACGGTACCCGTCTTCACCGTACATAATCTCTGTTCGGTTATCCGGTGAAAGCAGTTGGTTTAATTTCAATGCGTCAGATTCACTGTAAACAATCGCCAGTTCCGGTGAAAACCGCTTTATCTGTTCCGCCAGCAAAACGATATTATTTCTTGCGGTCAGGGCCTTAACACAAAAAAGTTCTGGAAATTGATCCACCACATTGAGCGTATTCTTTCCAATGGATCCGGTTGCCCCTAGGATGGTTAGATTCCGCATATTATAAGCCTGTTAGAACAAATGCTTTAAAAAAATAAATCACAGGAGCGGCAAAAAGCAGTGCGTCAATTCGGTCCAGAATTCCGCCATGCCCCGGAAGGATATTGCCGGAATCTTTTATTTTCCCAACTCTTTTCAATTGGGATTCAAAAAGATCGCCGGTTTGCGCGGCGATATTGACAATAACAAATAAAACGAAAATCATCGGTTCGTTGAGATAGGGCAAAAACAGACGCATAAAAATATACCCAACGATGATACAAAAAATCATTCCGCCAATGGAGCCTTCAATGGTTTTACCTGGGCTGATCGACGGACTCAGCTTGTGTTTTCCGAAAAATTTACCGGCATAGAACGCCCCCACATCACCGGCAAAAACAATAAACAACAGAAAGAAAATCCAGGGCACGCCATGTGGGTCATTCCGCAGCAGAACTATCATGGCCAGAGATAACGGAATATAAATCACCGCCTGAATCCCTTTTTCCACCACATGTAAAATTCCGGGGTCGTTTTTATACTGCGACATTGATAAAATGGCTGACCCGATAAAATTAAGAACAAGCAGGCCAATCATAAGCTGAAAAGAATCAATATATGCGGCACTGATAATCAACAGGCCGGTCAGCGCCCCCCAAATCGGGATTGGAGAAAACACCAGATGCTTTTTACCATGGAATATAATCCGGTAGTATTCATACAGGGCAATCAGGGCCACCAGACCGATAAAGAAAGTAAATAAGAGGACGGACCCTTTGAATATAAGCAGGGATAAAAGCGGAAAGGCGATAAGAGCCGTTATGACCCGTTTTAAATGCATGTTAAACTTTCTTCCACCCCATGATGATTTCGACACTTTGCGTTCTCATCGATGAATAGGATAGAAATGGCTGAAAATGAATCAGATTAAATGCGGCCGAAACGCCGGTCTCTGCCTTGATAGTCCTTTAAAATTTGAATAAACTCGTTTCTTGTAAAATCCGGCCACAGGGTATCGATTACGGCAATTTCGGAATAGGCAATCTGCCAGAGAAGAAAATTACTGATCCGCATTTCTCCGCTCGTGCGAATTAAAAGCTCAGGATCAGGAATATCTGCCGTGTATAGATGACTGGCAATGGTATCCTGCGTAATCGCGTCTACAGACAGCCGGCCGTTTTGAACTTCCTGGGCGATCCCCCTTGCCGCCCTGACAATTTCTGATCGTGCCCCATAGCTCAGCGCCAGATTCAAGCACATGCCGTTATTGTTTTTTGTAGCATTCCGTGTACGCTGTATTTCATCCTGAACGTTGGCCGGCAATCTCTCTTTTTCACCGATCACGTCAAACCGGATGTTATTGACCACCATTTCCTGTCGCTCGGAAACAAGAAATTTTTTTAAAAGGATCATCAGCGCAGAAACTTCTGCTTTGGGTCGCTGCCAGTTCTCCGTGGAAAAGGCATACAGCGTAAGAAAAGAAATCCCGATTTCCCGACAGAAACGGACCACCATACGAACCGTATCCGACCCTTTTTCATGACCTTTGACCCGATTTAAGAGTTTTTTCCGGGCCCAACGACCGTTGCCGTCCATGATCACCGCAATATGCGACGGCAGCGCAGATTTATCCAGGCCATTGATATCGGCAGGATTAGACTTCAAGAATTTCTTTCTCTTTTTGTTTAAACGTATCGTCGATCATTTTGATGTGATCATCGGTAAATTTCTGGACTTTATCCTGGGCTTTAAATATGCTGTCCTCAGATGCGTCACCGTCTTTTTTCAACTCTTTTAACATATCATTAGCGTCCCTGCGGATATTCCGGACGGCCACCCGATAGTCTTCACACATTTTACTGACCTGCCTGGCAATCTCCTTACGTCGTTCTTCGGTCAACGGCGGAATGCTGATCCGGATGAGTTTACCATCATTTGAAGGGGTCAGCCCCAGATTTGATTTTAAAATGGCTTTTTCAATATCTTTGATCACGGTAATATCCCAGGGCTGAATAGTAATCAGTCGACTTTCCGGGACTGCCAGCGTGGCCATCTGGTTTAAAGGCGTCATGGTGCCGTAATAATCGACCCGGATATCATCAAAAATATTTAATGACGCACGACCGGTTCGGACTTTTTTCAATTCATTATTCAGTGAATTGATAGTTTTCCCCATCCTCTCTTTTGCTTCATTATTAATATCTTCAATCATGATTTCGCACCTTAATTAGGATTTACTTCTTTTCCGGTTCATATATCCGGGTGCCGATTTCTTCCCCGCAAATCACGCGTTTAACGTTTCCCTTCTGCTTCAGATTAAACACATTCAGAAGCAAATGATTATCCATTGCCAGGGAAATAGCGGTGAGGTCCATGACACTTAGCCGGCGCTCAAGAACCTCCATATAACTGATCTCCCTGATAAATTGAGCGTCAGGGTTCTTCACCGGATCAGAGTCATACACACCATCCACTTTGGTTGCTTTCAAAAGCACATCCGCATGAATCTCCTCTGCCCGAAGCACGGACGCAGTATCGGTGGTAAAATAGGGACTGCCGGTACCGGCTGCGAAAATAACAATTCGCTGTTTTTCAAGATGCCGGACAGCCCGCCGCCGAATGTATGGTTCCGCCATCTGGTGCATGGATATGGCAGACAACACGCGGGTCTGGACACCGTTTTTCTCAAGCGCATCCTGAAGGGCGATACTGTTCATGACCGTGGCAAGCATCCCCATATAATCTGCGGTTGCCCGGTCCATACCCTTGGATGCGGCGGACATTCCGCGAAAAATATTACCACCACCCACAACAATCGCCATTTCCACGCCGAGATCATAGGCTGACTTGACTTCGTCAGCCATGTATCTCAGCATATCCGTACTGATGCCATACGGTTGTTCCCCCATAAGGGCTTCACCGCTCAATTTTAAAAGAACCCGCTTGTATTTTG